>DAMAFT010000771.1:0-2428 GCA_031995805.1 Massilia sp. | reverse complement strand
ATCAGCGCCTGGTCGGCGGCGACGATGGCCTGGCGCGCCGGATTCGGATCGCGTCCCAGATGCTCGAACACGCGCTCGAGCAGGCGCAGGTAGCGGTAGGCGATCTTGCTGTTCAGGTCGCGCTTGCCGCGGTTCGACAGCAGCACGAAGGCCTTCAGGTCGGAGGAAGACACCGTGGACATGCGCAGCCCCCGTTCCAGCATCCACGCGGCGAACTTGCCGAACATGAACCGGTAGATGGCGGCGGACTCCGGCGAGATGGGCGTCGAGACGGCGGCGTGCTGCCGGCTCGACGTCTCGACGAAGGCGGCGGTGCCGACGAAGCCGGCGAATTCCTCGGCGGGGCGGGCGTCCCAGGCGGACAGGGAGGGCGATGTGGTCATGGTGGCGTGGCGTAAGCAAGCAAGCGTGAGCCGTCATCTTGCAACTAACCGACATGGATGGTCAAGCGTGCGGCTCATTGTCGCCAACAGGTGGATGCCACGTGCGCTGGACATATAAATTGCAACTAACCGACAGGCGCCAAAGAAAAAACCAAACCCCGCCACCAGACACGAGACCCGGCGATCCGCACCGCCGCACGAGCCACTTATCGCTCTTATAATAGGCCAGGGCAGTGCACTGTCGTCATTCCCATCAAGCACAACTCAAGCACAACACAAGGAACACCATGCTCAAGCACATCGTCATGTGGAAACTGAAGGATCACGCCGAAGGCGCCGACCGCGCCGCCAACGCCGCCGAGATGAAGCGCCGGCTCGACGAATGCAAGGGCATCGTGCCGGGCATGCATGCGTTCGAAGTCGTGGTCGCCCAGCCCGGCCTGGAGGCCACCTATGACGTGGTGCTGTACTCGGAATTCGACGACAAGGCCGCACTCGACGCCTATGCCCGGCATCCGACGCACACGGCGCTGGTGCCGTTCATCGGCGCGATCCGCGACGCACGCCAGTGCATGGACTACGAAATCTGACGGCACCGGCAGCGGACCGCGGTTCGCCCCGGGCGACGGGGCAGGGAGGACACGATGAAGCATTTCCAAGGACGGGTCGCCGTCATCACCGGCGCGGCCAGCGGCCTGGGGCGCGAGCTCGCACATGGCGCGGCGTCCCTCGGCATGAAGCTGGTACTGGGCGACATCGACGGCGATGCGCTCGAGCGCACGACCGAGGCGCTGCAGGCCGGCGGCGCCGAGGTGCTGTCGATGGTCTGCGACGTGCGCAAATGCGCCCACGTCGAGGAACTGGCCGATGCCGCCATGATCCGCTTCCACGCCGTGCACCTGCTGTTCAACAATGCCGGCGTCGCAGCGGGCGGCCTGGTGTGGGAACACACGGAAGCCGACTGGGACTGGGTGCTGGGCGTCAACCTGTGGGGCGCCATCCATGGCGTGCGCCTGTTCACGCCGCTGATGCTCGCGTGCGCCGCGCGCGATCCCGGCTACGAGGGCCACATCGTCAACACGGCGTCGACGGCGGGCCTGGCGCCGGCGCCCGCGATGGGCGCGTACAACGTCGCCGAGCGCGGCCTGGTGGCGCTGTCCGAGACGCTGTACCACGACCTGCGCCTGGTCGGCGCGCCGGTCGGCGCTTCGGTGCTGCTGCCGGAGCGGATGCGCACGGGCTTGGCCCGCTCCTGGCGCCACCGTCCGCACGACCTCGACAACGACGCTCCGCCGACCCGCAGCCAGCAGGCGGCGCGCGCACTGCTGGAGCGCGAACTGGCGCAGGCCAACCTGGCCCCGGCCGAGATGGCGCGGCTGGCCTTCGATGCGATCCGGGCGGGACGGTTCTACGTGCACGCGGACGAGCAGGCGCGCGCGGGGACCGACGACGACGTCTTGCCGCCGGACCCATATGCCGCCATTCCGGATGTTCGCGGGACGCCGTGAACGGACCGGCGGCGACCGTCAGCCCGCCATCTCCTCGTACGGCTTGAGGATGCGTTCGTGCAGTTCCGGCTCGCCGTCCTCGTACAGCTTGACGACGGTCGAGGTGCGCGTGCCGTAGCCCGGGATCTCGATGCAGACGGCGGACAGCTGCCGCTCCAGGTCGATCGGCACGCCGGTATGCGGCAGGCGCATGTCGGGCGCGCGCGTGGTATCGGCCAGCATCTCGAAATACGCTTCCTCCGGCGCGCCCTGCAGCAGCAGGCTGGCGAAGGCGGCCTTGGTGCGCAGCACCTTCGGCCAGGGCGCGTCCAGCAGGCCGTTCGACACCCCGTAGATGCCGGGCGCCAGCGGCTGGCCGTTGCGCGGATCGTCGCCGGCGCGGTTCGAGAACCAGTACATGCCGTCGCGGTCGCCCAGGATCAGGTTGAAGCCGTTGTAGGCGCCCGCAGTCGGCGCGATACCCTCGAGGTAGGCCGGCGCGTCCAGCTCCCCTTTGAGGAAGTCGGCGACGAGGGCGCCGCGCGTGGGGGCGTCGGC
>DAMAFT010000770.1:0-2429 GCA_031995805.1 Massilia sp. | reverse complement strand
TACCCTCACTGGATACGAGAAATTATCAATTTCCCGCCACAACCATCTTCTCGATCAGGATCGACCCGGTCGACTTGTTGCCGCGCGTTAGCACGTCATTGCCGATGCCGACGATGGCCTGGAACATGTCCTTCATGTTGCCGGCGATGGTGATTTCCTCGACCGGGTACTGGATGACGCCATGCTCGACCCAGTAGCCGGACGCGCCGCGCGAATAGTCGCCGGTCACGTAGTTGGTGCCCTGGCCCATCAGTTCCGTCACCAGCAGGCCGGTGCCCATCTTGCGCAGCATGCCTTCGAAGGTGTCGGCGATCTTCGTCTGCTTCGAGGTCAGCGCCAGATTGTGCGAGCCGCCGGCATTGCCGGTGGTCTGCATGCCCAGCTTGCGCGCCGTGTAGGTCGACAGGAAGTAACCCTGCAGGACGCCGTCGTCGACGACCTTGCGGCGCTGGGTGCGCACGCCTTCCTCGTCGAACGGGGCCGAGCCGACGCCGCCGATCACGTGCGGGTCCTCGACGACCTGGATGTGCGCCGGGAAGATCGACTGGCCGAGCGAATCGAGCAGGAAGCTCGACTTGCGGTACAGCGCGCCGCCGGAGGTGGCCTGGACGAAGGCGCCCAGCAGGCCGGCGGCCAGCGGGGCCTCGAACAGCACCGGGCAGGTGCGGGTGTCGAGCTTGCGCGCGTGCAGGCGCGCCAGCGCGCGCGCGGCGGCGTAGCGGCCCACCTTCTCGGGGTCGGCCAGGTTTTTCGGGTCGCGCGCCGACGAATACCAGTCGTCGCGCTGCATGTGGGCGCCCTTGCCGGCGATCGGGGCGACCGACAGCGTGTGGCGCGAGAACGGGTAGCCGGCGCAGAAGCCGTGGCTGTTGGCGGCGACGAAGTGCGACTGCTGCACGTAGACGCTGGCGCCCTCGCTGTTGGTCACGCGCTTGTCGACGGCGAAGGCGGCGGCCTCGCAGCGCTGGGCGATTTCCACCGCCTCCTCGGCGCCGATCTGCCACGGGTAGCACAGGCGCAGGTCGCGCGGGTTCTGTTCCAGCAGCTCGGGGTCGGGCAGGCCGGCGGCCGGGTCCTCGGCCGTGAAGCGGGCGATGTTGTACGCCGCTTCGACGGTGGCGCGCAGCGATGCCGCGGAGAAATCGGAGGTACTTGCGTGGCCGCGGCGCTGGCCGCTGTAGACCGTCACGCCAATGCCCTTGTCCTTGTTCTGCTCGATGGTCTCGACCTTGCCCTTGCGCACCGTCACCGCCAGTCCGCCACCCTCGCTGATCTCGACGGCGGCATTGCTGGCGCCGGTTTCCCTGGCGATGGCCAGCACGTCCTGCGCGAGCTGCTTGAGCTGGTCCTGGGTATGGGTGAAGACGGAGTCGTTCATGTGCGTTTTTCTGTGGCGAGCCCTAAAACAGTTATCATAGCAGCCGTTTACTGTTTTCACCGGCGGGCCGTGCGCCCTGCCCGACCAAGATCACCATGCCAAATGCAAACCGCGGCTCCGTCGGCTTCCGCTCCGACGAGTTCGACCAGGAATACGACCGCCCGTCCAAGTCCGAACTCAAACGCCAGATGAACGACCTGCAAAAGCTCGGCGAGCAGCTCGTCGACGAGCCGCGCGACCGCGTCAAGCGCGTCCCGATGCCGGAAGAACTGCGCGACGCCATCCTGATGTGCCAGTCGATCACCGACCACGGCGGCCGCCGCCGCCAGCTGCAATTCGTCGGCAAGATGATGCGCAAGCTGGACGAGGAGGAAGTCGCCGTCATCCAGCGCACCATCGAAAGCTGGAAGGGCATGTCCAAGGCCGAGACCGCGGCCCTGCACGCGCTCGAGCGCCGCCGCGACAAGCTGCTGGCCGACGACAAGGCGCTGACCCAGTTGCTGGAAGAAAACCCCGAACTGGACGTGCAGCACCTGCGCACCCTGATCCGCAATGCGCGCAAGGAACAGGCCGAGAACAAGCCGCCCAAGGCCTACCGCGAGATCTTCCAGATCCTCAAGGACCTGGGCAAGAAGCCGAAGGCGGCGGCCGAGGACGACGCCGCCGACCTCGACGACGAGCATGACGAATAAGGCCGAGGAACTCGTCGTCGGCCTGGTGTCGGTCTCGGACCGCGCCAGCGGCGGCGTCTACGAGGACAAGGGCATTCCGGCGCTGCGCGAGTGGCTGCAGTCCGCCCTGGCCACGCCGTTTCGCATCGAGACGCGCCTGATCCCCGACGAGCGCGCCGCCATCGAGGCGACGCTGGTCGAGCTGGTCGATACCGTACGCTGCCACCTGGTGCTGACCACCGGCGGCACCGGCCCGGCCCGGCGCGACGTCACGCCCGAGGCGACCGTCGCCATCGGGACGAAGGAAATGCCGGGCTTCGGCGAACAGATGCGCCAGATCAGCCTGCGCTTCGTGCCGACCGCGATCCTGTCGCGCCAGA
>DAMAFT010000769.1:0-2433 GCA_031995805.1 Massilia sp. | reverse complement strand
CAGGCGCCGGTAGGGCAGGGCGGTCTGCTTGCCGTCGTTGCGGATCGTCTCGGTATGGTCGACCGGGTTGACCATCATCGAGAAGCGCTGGCCCACCGCCAGTTCGTCGCGCATGCGCGGCACGGTGAAATCGTCGGCCGCGTTCTGCGGGCCGCCGCGCTCCAGGCACACCACGGTCATGCCGGCCTCGGCGAATTCCTTGGCCAGGATGCCGCCGGTCCAGCCGGCGCCGACCAGCACCACATCCACTTCCTTCATTGTCTTCATGGTTCGCTTTCGTCAGCTGAGGTCGGCAATGCCGAGGGGCGCGGGGCGGTATGGCTTGTTGCGGAACTTTACGATATTCAGCTTGTTGGTCGTGTTCACGCCCGGGTAGCCGATCAGCTTCCAGCCCATCTTGTCGCGGTTGCCGCCGTAGATCGGGTCGGCGAACATGCCTTCGTAGAACATCTGCAGCAACTGTGCGAAATACGTCTTCGCCGGCACGCCGTTCGGCAAGGCAATCTTGCCGGCCTGCAGATCCTTCAGCACCTGTTCGCGGGTGTCGGCCGGCAGGGCATCGAAGGATTGCTGGTAGGTGGCTTGCAGGTAGGCGGCCACGCCCTCGGTGCCGGCGCGAAACAGCGCGGCGGGCGTCATGCCGAGCTGGTAGCCCTGGTTGGGGCTGCCCTGGCGGAACGGCCCCTGCAGGTAGAGCCGGTCACCCTGGCCCCAGTTGCCGCCGAGCGCGCGGTCGAAATAGGTGTTCAGGCCCAGGTCGACGCCGTTCGGACTCAGGCCGTCCGCCGGGCACATGTGGTTGACGAGCGCTTCGACGAAGACCTGTTCGGCCGGGCGCAGCCAGGTGTAGCCGGCAGGCGCGGCATCGGGCACCGCCTGCGGCGCCGCCACCGCCGGCGTGGCGGTCGCGGGCTGGGCGCGGCCGGCGAGCGGTACGGCGGCTGCCGCGCCGGCCAGTGACTTCAGCAGGAAATCCCGCCGCGGGCCGGATTGGGTGGAATCGGTCATGTACTTTCCGTGTGGGGGAGTGAAGGAATGTCCGGCCTGGACATGCGCCAGCCAGTCACGTTATTTAATTCTATAGAGAAACTTTCCCGCAGGAATTATATCCATGATTTATGTGCCTGGCATGACGCTGTTGTTTTAAGGATGCAACCCGCAAAGTTAATTTGCCTAAAGGAAACATCAAACTATACTGCTGCAATTACGCAAAACCAGAACTTCCATTCGGTAGCCCGGAGTCATCATCGTGTTCATGAAGAATCTCAATATTGGCAAGAAAATCGGCCTCGTTTTCCTGCTCATTCTGCTGTTTGCCATCGTTATCACCGGCATCGGCCTGTCCCAGCTGAATAAAATGACCCAATCGACGCGGGAATTGATGAGCGTGCCGCTCGCCAAGGAACGCCTCGTCTCGGACTGGTATCGCACGATCTATGGGGGCTCGCGCCGCACACTGGCGATCGCGAAGAGCAGCGACAACGGCCTGGTCCAGTTCTTCGCCGAGGATTCGGCCAAGGGCTCGAAGGAAGCCGGCGAGCTGCTCAAGCAGGTCGGCACGCTCTTGACCTCGCCGCAGGAGGCGCAACTGCTCAAGCAGATCTCGGATGCGCGCGACTACTACAACAAGCAGAAGGCGGCGCTCACCAAGGCCAAGGAAGCGGGCGACAATGAGACGGCCGGCCGCATCATGGACGAGAAGTTCGTCCCGGCCTCGAACCAGTACCAGGGCCTGCTGCGCGACCTCGTCGACATGCAGCGCAAGGCGATCGACCAGGAAGCCCGACGGATCGAGGAGGCGGCGGCGATGAGCCTGCGCCTGCAGGGCGTGCTGACGGTGCTGCTGGTGCTGTTCGTCGTCGGCGCCGGCCTGCTGCTGAGCCGCAGCATCGTCGCGCCGCTGCGCGAGGCGATCGGCATCGCGCGCCGCGTCTCGAAGGGCGACCTGACGGCCGACATCGTCGTGACCGGCCGCGACGAAGCCGGCCAGTTGCTCGAGGCGCTGCGCGACATGAACGACGAGTTGCGCGACCTGGTCACGCGGGTCATGCAGGGCGCCGGCCAGATCGCCGGCGCCGCCGACGAGATCGCCTCCGGCAATACCGAATTGTCGGCGCGCACCGAGCAGCAGGCGAGTTCGCTGGAAGAGACGGCGTCGTCGATGGAAGAACTGACCTCGACCGTCAAGCAGACCTCGGACAATGCGCGCCAGGCCAACCAGCTGGCCGGCTCGGCGAGCGACGTGGCGGCGCGCGGCGGCAACGTGGTCGGCCAGGTGATCGACACGATGGGCGCGATCGACGCGTCGTCGAAGAAGATCGTGGACATCATCAGCGTGATCGATGGCATCGCCTTCCAGACCAATATCCTGGCACTGAACGCCGCCGTCGAGGCGGCGCGCGCGGGCGAGCAGGGCCGCGGCTTCGCCGTGGT
>DAMAFT010000768.1:0-2435 GCA_031995805.1 Massilia sp. | reverse complement strand
TCTGGCCGGTCTGGTTCGAATCGTCGTCGATCGCCTGCTTGCCCAGGATGATCAGCTGCGGCTGCTCCTTGTCGGCCAGCGCCTTCAGCACCTTGGCCACGCCCAGCGGCTCGATCTCGGCGCCGGTCTCGACCAGCACGCCGCGATCGGCGCCGATCGCCATCGCGGTGCGCAGGGTTTCCTGGGCCTGGGCCACGCCGCAGGTCACGGCGACGATCTCGGTGACCTTGCCGGCTTCCTTCAGGCGCGTGGCTTCTTCCACGGCGATCTCGTCGAACGGGTTCATCGACATTTTGACGTTGGCGATATCGACGCCGCTGCCGTCGGACTTGACGCGGACCTTGACGTTGTAGTCGACCACGCGCTTGACGGGTACCAGGACTTTCATAGTGTGCCTTTGTGTGAATAGGGACTAAAAATGATCCGAATTATAAGAGCAAATTCCGTTCAGGGCAGAATTAAAGCACGATCGTGCGTTTTCTGGGTAGAGTATAAGCCCTAATCGCACGAGGCGGGTACAAATTCGGTAACGGTCGGGGAGAAAGGCAGGACGGGGAAGTCGACGCCGCCCCGTCCGGGACGCTACGCAGGGCGTAGGAAAATTACTTGCGGCGAAGCCAGAAGGTGAATTCGCCGTTGACGTGGGTGTGGGCCAGCAGGGCGTTGCCGGTCTGCTTGGCGAAGGCCTGGAAGTCGCGCACGGAACCGGTATCGGTCGCGACGATGCGCAGCACGTCGCCCGTGGCCAGTTCGGCCAGCGCTTTCTTGGCTTTGAGAATCGGCAGTGGACAGTTCAATCCACGCGCATCGAGGTCCTTCTGGACGTCGATGGTGCCGGTGTCGATCATGGTTTCGGTCATCGATTGCCTGCTGGTTGAGGGCATATGCCCAAATACTACTCCAATTACAGGATTATGACGCGCCGCACCAAATTTTGGTATCCGTGTTGCGATGTAACAACGTCAACGATTGACAACAGGAACGATGTGACTATGCGTTACGGATGATGCGGCCTGGTGCGCACTCCGTGCGCACCGTGCGTTCCCAGCTCGCAAACACCGGGGTCAGAGCCCTAAAGGAAAAACCGGGCTCCGACCCTGGGCGCGCCGACCACCGTACGCGGATTTACGCGCGCTCGCCAACCCAGCCGGCCACGCCGGCCAGCGCCTGCGGCAGCCCTGCCGGATCGGTACCGCCGGCCTGCGCCATGTCCGGACGGCCGCCGCCCTTGCCGCCCACCTGCTGGGCGACGAAGTTGACCAGTTCGCCGGCCTTGACCTTGCCGGTGGCGTCCTTGGTGACGCCGGCGATCAGGCTGACCTTGCCCTCCAGCACCGACGCCAGCACGATGGCGGCGGTCCCGAGCTTGTCCTTCAGCTTGTCCATGGTCTCGCGCAGCGTGGCCACGTCGGCGCCGTCCATCGTGGCGGCCAGCACCTTGATGCCGTTGACGTCGACGGCCTTGGCGAGCATCTCGTCGCCCTGGCCGGCGGCCAGCTTCGACTTCAGCGCGGCGATTTCCTTTTCCAGCGACTTGACCTGGTCCTGCACCTGATTGATGCGCGCCGGCAGCTCGTCCGGGCTGGTCTTGAGGGCGCCGGCCGCCTCGGCCAGCTTGCGGTTGATCGATTGCACCAGGGCCAGCGCGCCCTCGCCCGTCACGGCCTCGACGCGGCGGATGCCGGCGGCGACGCCCGATTCCGAGACGATCTTGAACAGGCCGATGTCGCCGGTACGCGTGACGTGCACGCCGCCGCACAGTTCCTTCGACGAGCCGATGTCCAGCACGCGCACGGTATCGCCGTACTTCTCGCCGAACAGCGCCATCGCGCCGTGCTTGATGGCGTCGTCCATCGACATGTGCTGGGCCTGCGTCGCGTGGTTTTCCAGGATCTCGCGGTTGACGATGGTTTCCACCTGCGCGATCTGTTCCGCCGTCATCGGGGCATTGTGCGAGAAGTCGAAGCGGGTCTTGTCCGGATCGACCAGCGAGCCCTTCTGCTGGACGTGGGAACCCAGCACTTCGCGCAGCGCCTTGTGCATCAGGTGGGTGGCCGAGTGGTTGCGGATGGTGCGTGCGCGCTTGGCTTCGTCGACCTGCGCATCGACCGTGTCGCCCACTTTCAGCGAGCCCGACTGCAGCACGCCGTGGTGGCCGAACACCTCGGCCTGGATCTTCAGCGTGTCCTCGACCTCGAACAGGCCCGCATTGCTACCACCTGCGGTCTTGATGACGCCCTTGTCGCCCACCTGGCCGCCCGATTCCGCGTAGAACGGGGTGGTGTCCAGCACGACGATGCCGTCCTGGCCGGCCTTGAGTTCCTGCACCGACACGCCGCCCGCGTACAGCGCCAGCACGTGGGTGTTGTGCACCAGCGAATCGTAGCCGACGAACTTGGTCTTCTCGCCCGCATACTCGACGTTGGCGGCCATCT
>DAMAFT010000767.1:0-2440 GCA_031995805.1 Massilia sp. | reverse complement strand
GGTGCCGGTGATCCCGATGGCCCTGCGCGGCCTGTGGGGCAGCGTGTTCTCGCGCGACCCGTCGAACGTGTTCGAGCGCTCGTTCGCCCGCGGCCTGCGCTCGCGCCTGGCGCTGGCCGTGGGCGTGCCGGTGCCGCCACAGGAGGCGACGCCCGAGACCCTGTACGACCGCGTGCTGGCGTTGCGCGGGGAGTGGAAGTGAGTTTTTTAATCTTGCTTGGGCGAATGCTTAACCTTTGCTTACGGCTTTGCTATAATTGAGGTTCGAGTCGGGGCGTAGCGCAGCCCGGTAGCGTACCTGCATGGGGTGCAGGTGGTCGGAGGTTCGAATCCTCTCGCCCCGACCAATGAATTCAACGGATTAGGCCAGCTTGCGAGCTGGCCTTTTTCGTATCCGGCGTACCAGCGCGGCTATGCCGACATCGTTCCGGTTTGTATCCAGCAATACGGAAAGGCATGACATGGAGGCATGGCGATGGACGAAAACATAAGGCGTGCCGTAGCGGATAGCCGATCTTGATCGCCGCTCGACGATGGCGCCGTGGACGTGGCTCCTGCGCCGGCAATCGGACGCCTGCGCCGGTGCCGGCGACATGGAGGGAGCCTTGCGCTTGTGCTCGGTTCGCAGTACGCACTCGGGTATGTCTCCGGAACGCCTTTGCGTGCGAGATACGCGGCAGCTTCCTCTGCGACTTGAACGAAAAGCCGATCATGCTTCGGTGCCGCCCTGGGCGGCGCCGCGGTGGGATGCAACCGTGCGGAAGCACGCTCGTCGGTGCGAATTGCCGGGATTTTGTCGTTCTGTTCACGCGATCACCATCTGTCGCGCAGCCATATCATTTCGTTCATCATGCAATCGAGGAGATGAACGATGGCGATCGATCCGATCGGTACCTTGCGCAATGCCTCCGCCACCGGCGGGGCCGCCAGGTCGGGCGGCTCCGGGGGCGGTTTCGCCGCCGTGCTGGAGCAGGCGAGTGCCGGGAAGCCGGTAACCAGGACGGCGTACCAGGAATTGCAGGACTACGTCGACATGACGCCGGCCCAGCGCATGCGCGCCGACCTGCTCAAGAAACTCGGCCTGACCGAGGACGACCTGGCGGCCATGCCGGCCGACGAACGGCAGGGCGTGGAAGCGAAGCTGCGCGAACTGGTGCAGCAGCAGATCCAGGAGGCGCAGCAGAAACAGCAGGCGCAGCAGGCCCGGCCCGCCGGTACGGCCCAGGCCACGAAGCGGATCGACGTCGTGGCCTGAGTCCGGCCGCCGTCAGCCCTTGATGAACGCCAGGATGTCGGCGTTGATTACATCCGCGTGCGTGGTCGGCATGCCGTGCGGATAGCCCTTGTAGGTCTTCAGCGTGCCGTTCTTCAGCAGCTTGGCCGACAGCACGCCGGAATCGGCGTACGGCACGATCTGGTCGTCGTCGCCGTGCTGCACCAGCACCGGCAGCGACAGCTTCTTCAGGTCGGCCGTGAAGTCGGTCTGCGAGAAGGCGACGACGCCGTCGTAGTGCGCCTTGGCGCCGCCCATCATGCCCTGGCGCCACCAGTTCTGGATGATGCCTTCCTGCGGCTTGGCGCCCGGGCGGTTGAAGCCGTAGAACGGGCCGGCCGGCAGGTCGCGGTAGAACTGGGCGCGGTTGGTCGCGACCTGCTGCTGGATGCCGTCGAACACGTCCTTCGGCAGGCCGCCCGGGTTCGACGGCGATTTCACCATCAAGGGCGGGACGGCCGCGATCAGCACGGCCTTGGCCGCGCGCGACTCGCCGTGGCGCGCCAGGTAGCGCACCACTTCGCCGCCGCCGGTCGAGTGGCCGACGTGGATGGCGCCCTTCAGGTTCAGGTGGCGGACGACGGCCGCCAGGTCGTCGGCGTAGTGGTCCATGTCGTGGCCGGTGCCGACCTGGGTCGAGCGGCCATGGCCGCGGCGGTCGTGCGCGACGACGCGGAAGCCCCGCTGCACGAAGTACATCATCTGGCTGTCCCAGTCGTCCGAGCTCAGCGGCCAGCCGTGCGAGAACACGATCGGCGTGCCGCTGCCCCAGTCCTTGTAGAAGATGTCGACGCCGTCCTTCGTCTTGACGTAGCTCGTCGTCATGGCCGGCAGGCCTTTCGCGGCGTCCGCGCCGGCCGCCTGGGCCGGGGCGATCGCGCTCATCCAGGCCAGCGGCAGGGCGGCCGCGCCGCCCGCGGCGAGCATGGCCTGGCGGCGGTTGCGGTTGGTGGGATTGTCGTCTCGAGTCGTCATCCTGGGCTCCGTTGATGGTGTGTTGTCGGCCGTCGTTGGCCGCTGCCATTGTCGAAGGAAGCCCGGGGACGGTCTAGCCATCCTTTGGTATAGGTAGCCGACAAGCCGGCCTGCCGGGTCAGTTCACCAGCGCCTTCGCCTCGCCCACCTGGCCGCGGTAGGCGTCGAAGATGTGGCGCAGCGCGTCGGCCA
>DAMAFT010000766.1:0-2448 GCA_031995805.1 Massilia sp. | reverse complement strand
AGAACGGTTCGAAGGCCTGGCGCGCGGTATGCTCGGACATGCCTTCCCCGTCGTCGGAAATGGTCAGGCACACGAAGTCGCCGCGGAGTTCCTGCGCTTCGGGCCAGGCGCGATCCGGCAGCACGACGTTGCGCGCCGCGATGCGCACGGCGCCGCCACCGGGCATGGCGTCGCGCGCGTTGCCGGCGACGTTCAGGATGGCGGCGTCGAGATGGGCCGGATCGGCCACGACCGGCCACAGCGCCGGATCGCACTGCAGGTCCAGGCGGATGCCGTCGCCCAGCGCGCTCCGTACCAGGTCGACGCTGGCGCCGAGGTGCATGCGCAAGTCCAGCGTGACGCTCTGCAGGGCCTGCTTGCGTGCGTAGGCGAGCAGTTGCTGGGTCAGCGCGGCGCCGTGCGCGGCGGCGCGCGCGATGCTGTCCAGCGGACGTTCGGCGCGCACGCCGGCCGGCCCGTCGAGCAGCATGCGCAACAGGGTTTCCGCCCCCGAGATGACCTGCAGGATGTTGTTGAAGTCGTGGGCGACGCCGCCGGTCAGGCGGCCGAGCGACTCGAGCTGGCGGGCGTCGGCCAGCGCCTGTTCGGCGCGGCGCCGTTCCGCCATCTCGTGGCGCAGCGAGCGGGTGCGCTCATCCACCGCGGCCTGCAGCTCGCCGGCGTGGCGTTCCAGGGCGGCCCAGTGGGCGCGCGTGGAAAACTGCAGGCGCCGTGTGCGCAATGCCGCACGCAACGACACCAGCAGGACATCGCGCGACGTCGGGCGTTCGATGATGACGACGTTGCCGATGCGCGCCAGGCGCAGGAAGCGGTCGCCGTCGACGCGCGCGGCGGCGCCGTCGGCAAGCGCCAGCAGGGGCAGGTCGGACCAGGCGCCCTGGCGGCGCAGCGCCGCGTCCAGGCCGTCCAGCGAGCATTGCGCGAGCCCCTCTTCGGTAACGATCGCACACCAGGCGCGCTCGTCGAGCGCGTCGTAGAAGGCGGCCGCATCGGCGCAGGCGCGCACGTGGACGCCCTCGGCCTCGAGCAGGACGCGCAGCGTCGCCGCGTCGTCGCCGGCCGGCGCGAAGACGACGGCGGACACGCCGTTGCCGGACTCATGCTTCAAGTGGCAGCTCTCCGGAATGGTCGTCGGGGATGCCGATGCGTTCGCCAACCTCGATGCCGTTGTCCGTCAGGTGCAGCGCACAGATGTCGTGGGCGTGCGGGCCCTGGCGCTTCTTGAGCACGCAGATCGCCTTGCGCACGACGTTGTCGTGTTCGTAGTAGCGCAGGGAGATGATGTTGTCGGTGATGATGCTGAGCGCATCGGGTTCCTTGGACGTGTCCAGGCGGGCCGAATGCGCGCCGACGACGATCGCCATGACGTTCATGTTGCTCAGGTAAGAGAACAATTCGTTCATCTGCAGCAGCAGCGACTTCTCCTGGCGGATCACGTCCAGGTAGGAATTGATGCTGTCGATGATCACCAGGCGCGCGTCCTGGTCTTCCACGAGGCGGCGGACGTTCCAGATGAATTCGCCGGGCGAGATGCGCGACGGATTGATGCGCCGGATATGCAGCAACGGCGGCGGCGCCGCCTCGTCCCGGTGCATGGGCGTCACCAGGCGCGAGCGCAGGGTCGCCTCGGACTCGTCGAACGTGAAATAGCCCACGTGATGGCCCGCCGCCACCATCGCGGCGCCGTATTGCAGCGCGAGCGTCGACTTGCCGACGCCGGACGGGCCGAGCACCATCGTCGAGCTGCCGGCCGTCAACGGCCCGCCCATCAGGTCATCGAGTTCCTTCACATGGCTCAGCACATCGAGCGGGACGCGGTCGCGATGGTGCTCTTGAGCAATCAGGCTGGGGAATACCAGGATCTCGCTGGTCTTGATCGCGTAGTCGTGCCAGCCGCTCTGGAAGTCGCCGCCGCGCAGCTTGACGACGCGCAGCCGCCGGCGCGTGGCGCCGAAGCTCAAGTCCATCTGTTCCAGCGTGATCACCGCATGGACTGCGCTCTGCAATTCGTACTCCCGGCCGTCCGCCGTCAGATCGTCCATCATCAGGACGGTGGCGTCCAGCGCCGCCAGGCGTCGGCGCAGTTCGAGGACCTGGCGTCGATACTGCGCGCTGTCGCGCGCCAGCAGCCGCACCTCCACCATCGAGTCGATGACGATACGGGTCGCCCCGGATGCGGCGACCCGGTCGGCAATCCGGTGCACCAGGGCAGTCAGTTCCATTTCGGTCGGCAGGAGGATCGTCTGGCTGGGCGCCGCATCCGGCGGCACCGGCATCATTTCGTCGATCTCGATGCCGTCCAGCGACCAGCCATGGCTGGCTGCCGTCGCCTGCAACTCCTGCGCGGTTTCCGACAGCGTCAGGTACAGGCACGAGTCGCCGCGCGCGATCCCGTTCCTCAGGTAGCACAGCCCCAGGGTAGTCTTGCCGGTGCCAGGGCGGCCCTCG
>DAMAFT010000765.1:0-2460 GCA_031995805.1 Massilia sp. | reverse complement strand
AGGGCACCCTGTTCGGCCGCAACACCCCGGCCGGCGTCGTGAAATTCGAATCCGAGAAGCCGAACCTGAAGAAGGTCGAAGGCTACTACAACCTGTCCTACGGCTCGCACGCCACCTCGAACGTCGAAGGCGCCGTCAACGTGCCGCTGTCGGACAAGTGGGCAATGCGCGTGTCGACCCTGCGCCAGCACCGCGACGGCTACATCGACAACTACAGCGACCTGGCCAAGACCCGGAAGACCGGCGAACTGGACGGCTACAACGAACACGCCGAGCGCGTGCAGTTCCTGTACACCCCGGACAGCACCTTCAGCGCCCTGTTCAACGTGCACCAGCGCACCACCTCGGGCAGCGCGCGCCTGTTCCGCGCCAACCTGATCAAGAAGGGCACGAACGACATCGCCGACGGCACCGACCTCGACAGCATCGTCACCAACGCCCAGAACTTCCAGAACCTCAAGACCAACGGCGCCAACCTGCGCCTGTCCTGGGACCTGGGTCCGGTGCGCCTGTACTCGATCACCGGCTACGAGGCGGTCGACCAGTACCGCAGCCGCGGCGACATCGACGGCGGCATCCCGGCGGGTCCGGGCTTCATCCCGTTCCAGTCCGAGACCGCCGGCTTCATCGACGACCTGAAGCAGTACTCGCAGGAATTCCGCGTCGAATCGAAGAACACCGGCCCGCTGAACTGGCAGGCAGGCGTGTACTACTTCAAGGAAGACGTGACCGGCGGCAGCGACGGCTACAACACGGCCGGCGTGCAGACCTCGCGCCAGGCGAGCGAGCAGAACAACAAGGCCTGGGCGGCGTTCGGCTCGGTGACCTATGAAGTGACGCCGGAATTCTCGGTGCGCGGCGGCCTGCGCTACACCGAAGACAAGAAGGACTTCGCCACCGTCACCGCGATCGGCTTCACCCCGGTGGGCCCGAACAGCGTCAGCGAGAGCAAGGACAAGGTCAACTGGGACCTGTCGGGTACCTACAAGCTGAACCGCGATGTCAACGTCTACGCCCGCGTGGCGACCGGCTTCCGCGCCCCGAGCATCGCTGCCGCCTCGACCTTTGCGCCGGTAGGCATCACCGTGGCCGACGCCGAGACCATCACCTCGTACGAGGCCGGCATCAAGGCCGACCTGTTCGAGCGCCGCGCCCGCACCAACTTCTCGGTGTACGACTACCGCATCAAGAACCAGCAGCTGACCGTGGTCGGCGGCAATGCCAACGTCACCAAGCTGATCAACGCCGCCAAGACCAACGGCCGCGGCGCCGAGTGGGACATCGAGGGCATCGTGACGCCGGACTTCCGCGTCGGCGCCAGCGCATCGTACAACTACACCCAGATCAAGGATCCGAGCCTGTCGGTCGCCAAGTGCGCGGCCTGCACGATCACCGATCCGGTCAACGCCGCCGGCAACGTCCTGATCGACGGCAATCCGCTGCCGCAGGCGCCGCGCTGGATCGCCAACGTCAACGCGCGCTACAGCATTCCTTACGGCGACGGCGAATTCTTCGCCTACACCGACTGGTCGTACCGCACGAAGATCAACTTCTTCCTGTACGAAGCGAAGGAATTCACCGGCAAGCCGCTGACCGAAGGCGGCCTGCGCCTGGGTTACGTCTGGGGCGGCGGCAAGTATGAAGTGGCCGCCTTCGGCCGCAACATCACCGACCAGCGCCGCATCACCGGCGCCATCGACTTCATCAACCTGACCGGCTTCGTCAACGAACCGCGCACCTACGGCGTGCAGTTCAAGGGCAACTTCTAAGCCCGGGTGGATTGAAATCCGCAAGGCCGCGCGCAATCGCGGCCTTTTTTCTTGACATGCCTGCGACGATTGTCGCATGATTGCGATATCAGTCGCAATCACGAGGCATCGCCATGGCAGTCCCTTCCATTACAGAACTCAGTCTCCTGAAGGCCCTGTGGCGCCAGCAGCCGCTGAGCGCGCGCGAACTCCACGACCGGGTCGTCGAGGAACTCGGCTGGTCCTACTCCTCCACCCGCAAGACCCTGGAGCGCATGCTGGAAAAGGGCATGATCGCCCAGGACGTGCGCCACGGCGTGCAGGTTTACGAGGCGGTGCTGGAAAAGGTCGGCACGCTGGCCGCCTTCGCCCACGACTTCGGCAAGCGCGTGATGGAAATCGACACGCCGCTGCCGGTCAATATGTTCACCGGCAGCAAGCTGGTCGACGCGCGCGAGCTGGCGCAGCTCGAGCAGATGCTGCAGGACTGGCCGGACGTCCCGGACGCGCAATGAGCGGCTTCGACCTCTTCCTGGCGCGCTTCCTGCTGGCCAGCGTCGGCTGCCTGGCGGCCGGACTGTGCGTATGGACCGTCACCGGCTGGTGCCGGCGGCGCCTGCCGGCGCTGGCCATGCAGCGCTCGGCCTGGCTGCTGGCGCAACTGACCATCGCCGCCGTCTTCGCCGTGGTGCTGCTGCCGCATGCGGAGCGC
>DAMAFT010000764.1:0-2462 GCA_031995805.1 Massilia sp. | reverse complement strand
CTTCGCCAACCTGTACCTGTCGCCCAAGGACTACCACCGCCTGCACATGCCCTGCGACGGCCGGCTGACGCGCATGATCTACGTGCCGGGCGCCCTGTTTTCCGTGAACCCGACCACGGCGCGCGGCGTGCCGAACCTGTTCGCGCGCAACGAGCGCGTGGTGTGCGTGTTCGAGTCGGCCGAGCACGGCCCCTTCGTCATGGTGCTGGTGGGGGCGACCATCGTCGGCAGCATGGCCACCGTGTGGCACGGCGTGGTGAATCCGCCGCGCATGCAGAAGATCGCCGAATGGACCTATGCCGACCAGGACATCGTGCTGCGCAAGGGCGAGGAAATGGGCCGCTTCCTGCTCGGCTCGACCATCGTGATGCTGTTCCAGAAGGACGTCATCGCCTTCAACGGCGCTTGGGCGCCGGAGGGCAAGGTGCGGCTGGGCGAGACGATGGGCAATCGTCCGGCCTGAACACCGATCCCGCAGGGTGCGCTCCCCGGGTGCACCGGAAGCCGGCGCGACGCAAGCGCCGTTCAGGCTTCCTTCGCCTGCCCCTTGCAGAACATCTCTTCCATCATGTCGAGGAACACCCGTGTCTTGGCCGGCATCAGCCGCCGCCCCGGGAACACGGCCCAGCCGGTGGCCGGCGGCAGTTCCCAATCGGGCAGCACGCGCACCAGCTCGCCCTTCCTGACGTAGTTCGACACGAACAGGTCGGAGCTGGCCGCGATGCCCGCGCCGCCGCAGGCGATACGGGCCAGCAGTTCGGGGGAATTGGCCGTCAGGCGCGCGCGCAGTTCGCGGTCCCAGCGCACCTTGCCGCGCGTGAGCACCCACGGCGCCGGGCCGCCGCTGCGGCTCAGGATGCACAGCAGGTCGTGCTGCAGCAGGTCGTCCGGCTGCTCGGGCAGGCCGCGCTGGGCGATGTACTTCGGCGCCGCATACAGCCCGAAGCGCTCGATCGCCACCCGCCGCGCCGCCAGCGTCGAATCGTCGGGCAGGTCGCCCATGCGGATCGCGATGTCGAAGTTTTCCGCCACCAGGTCGACGCGGCGCGGCGACAGGTCCAGTTCCAGCGACACCGCCGGGTACTTGTCGCAGAAGCGCGCGATCAGTTCCGTCATGCCGACGTTGGCGAAATCGTTCGGCACCGAGATGCGCAGCTTGCCGCTGGGTTCGAGCTGGCGGTGCTGGGCCAGCGCGCCGGCCGCCTCGACCTCGTCCGCCACCTTGCGCGCGTGTTCCAGCAGGCTGGCGCCGAATTCGGTCAGCACCAGGCGGCGCGTGGTCCGCTGCAGCAGGCGCTCGCCCACGCTCGCCTCCAGCAGCGCGATGCGGCGCGACACGGTCGACTTGGGCAAGTCCAGGCGCTGCGCCGCCATGCTGAAGCTGCCGGCTTCGACGATGCGGGCGAACAGCAGCAGGTCGTTCGGTTCGACGTTCACGATTGTTCCATCAGTTGAATAATGTTATCCATTCTACCGTCTTCCGCACGGTTTTTGGAACCGTTAAAGTGTCTCCATCGCAAGTCCACACCAACACGAACGACGAACGGAGCACACCATGAACATCCTGCAAATCAATTCGAGCCAGCGCGGCGCCGATTCCGAATCCACCCGCGTCGCCAGCCAGGTCGTCGCCAGGCTGGTCGCCAGCAACCCGGGCGCGCAAGTGACCGTGCGCGACCTCGGCGCGCAGCCGCATCCGGCACTGGACGGCCAGGCCCTGGGCGCCCTGTTCACTCCGGCCGACAAGCGCAGCGCCGAGCAGGCCGCCCGCGTGGCGCTGGACGACGCCCTGATCGCCCAGGCGCAGGCCGCCGACGTGATCGTGCTCGGCGCCCCGATGTACAACTTCGGCATGCCGACCCAGCTGAAATCGTGGTTCGACGCGATCGCCCGCGCCGGCGTCACCTTCCGCTACACCGAGACCGGTCCGGAAGGCCTGCTGAAGAACAAGAAGGTGTACGTGGCGACCGCCCGCGGCGGCATCTACCCGGCGGACGCCGACCCGCAGGTGCCGCACATCCGCATGCTGCTGAACTTCCTGGGACTGTCGGACCAGACGTTCATCTACTCGTCGGGCCTGGCGATGGGTCCGGAAGCGGCGGCCAAGGGCCAGGCCGAAGCCGACGCCGCCGTCGCGGCCATCTGAGTATCAACCTGCGTCCCGGCATCGTCCGGGACGGCGTTTCCGAAGGAGAGCGACCATGATCCAGCAAACCGCAAGCCAGCCGGTGGAAAAGACGCGCGGCATCGAGCGCGTGCTCGGCGGCCAGTTCGTGATGGACGGCGCCGGCGTCAAGATCAACCGCGTGCTCACGCAACCGCTGCAGCGCCGCCTCGATCCGTTCCTGATGCTGGACGCCTTCGGCAGCGACAAGGCCGGCGACTACATCGCCGGCTTCCCCGAACACCCGCAGCGCGTGGTCGTGACCGGTTCGCTGATCAGCCGCGCCGACACCGAAACC
>DAMAFT010000763.1:0-2464 GCA_031995805.1 Massilia sp. | reverse complement strand
ACGAGGGCCTGATGGAAGGCTTCCAGCTGTGGCTCAACCTGCCCGCGAGCGACAAGATGGGCGCGCCGTGGTACCGCGACATCCCGGCCGAGGAAGTGCCGCGCTTCGCCCTGCCATCGGGCGCACTGGTGCAGGTCATCGCCGGCAGCAGCCACGGCGTCGACGGCGCCGTGCAGCGCGACGGTACCCAGCCGCTGTACCTGGACATCGACCTGCCCGCCGGCGCCGTGTTCGAGCAGCCGCTGCCGCCGGGGCACAACGCCTTCCTGTACGTGTTCCGCGGCGAAGTCGTGGTCGAGGGCAAGGGCGTGCCGCAGGCGCGCATGGCGATCCTCGACAACGCCAGGGATGCCGACGGCGTGCGCATCAAGGCGAGCGCGCCGGCGCGCCTGCTGCTGATCGCCGGGCGCCCGCTGAACGAGCCGATCGCGCAGTACGGCCCGTTCGTGATGAATACCCAGGCCGAGGTGTTCCAGGCCGTGGAAGACTTCCGCGCCGGCCGCTTCGCCGCCTGAGTTCCTTCCCCCAGCTTTCCGCGCGGGCGGGCGGTATCCCCACCGCCCCCCCGCGCTCCCGTCTTCCGCTACACTAGCCGGCATCGCCACCTTCCCGTTCGCCCGATGTCGCTGCTCCCCGTCCTGTCCAACCTGCTCGCGCGCGCCAGCCGCGCCCTCGGCCTGGAAAGCGTCGACCGCTTCCCGCCCGGCCACCAGTACGCGCGCACGCGCTGGGACCGCGCCTACTTCGACGTCGCGTCGGACCTGAAGCCGGCGCAGATGGAAGACGCGGTCTGCAACGCCATCGCCAACACGCCGAGCATCTTCGCCTACGTCGCGCACCCGACGCCGCGCATGCAGCGCACCTTGCTGGCGACGATCCACGCGCGCCTGCGCCGCGGAGGCACGGCCCCGACCGAGCTGGTCGCGATGCTGGTGGACGCCTACGCCAGCCCGCACACGCCGGAGGCGCTGCCGGGCCTGCGCGCCGCGATCGCCTCGACCGACGGCTATGACCCATCAATGCGCGTGGCGCACCTGCAGGCCTGGCTGCTGGACATGCCGGCGGCGTTCGACGTCATCGAGGCGCCGGCGCGCTGAGGGCGGGCCGGCGCCTCGATGGCGTCATGCGCGCCGCGCCGCAAGGCGCTGCTGCTCGACGCGCGCCCGGCACAGCGCCGCCAGTTCCGCCATGCCCGCGGGCAGGCCGGCGTCCTGTCCGGGACGGACGGCGGACTGCCTGGCCCAGGCCCGCCGATGCTCGAGCGGCCCAAGGCGCTCGAACAGTTCGACATCCTCGCCGGAATCGCCGACGGCCGCGCCGTAGACCGTGACGCGGCAAGACAGCCCATGCCCGAGATCGACGGTGGCCGGCGAGTTGCCTTCGAAGGCAGCGACCAGCAGCACGAGCAGCGCGGCCAGCGGCCATGCCAGCACGCCGGCCCCGCCCAGCAGCAGCGCGAGCGGCCGCGGACGCATGGTGAACGCGAACAGCACCAGCAACGCGGCGGCGCCGAAGGCCGCGAACACGGCGGCGACGTTCGCCGCGTGGCCGGGCAGCGTCCACCCCGTCGCCGCGCCCGCCATGGCCACGGCGACCAGCGCGGCCGCGCCGAGGCCGCGCCGCACTGCCGCCTTGCCGGCCGTGCTGCTGCGCGGCGCCAGCAGGGCGACGAGCGGACACAGGGCTGCGGCCAGGACGATGGCGGCCAGGGCCACGCGGGCGATGTCCAGCAACATGAACGAATCTCCTGCAAGCACGCGAAAACGCCACTATACGACAGCGGGCCGTGCCGGAATCTCACGCATTGTCATGCTGCTAGAATGTCGGCTCCTCCATCCCCGAGCGCACAACGCATGAGCACCGCCAGCCAGTACCAATTCAAGTCCGTCAACTACACCGGCATGCAGCCCGGTCCGAAAGCCATCATCATGGGCGCCACCCATGGCAACGAGAAATGCGGCACGCTGGCGATCCGCCGCGTCATGCAGGAGATCGACGACGGCCTGTTGCACGTCGTGGGCGGCAGCGTGACCTTCGTCCCGATCGTGAATCCGCTGGCCTACGACAAGAACACCCGCTCGGGCGACCGCAACCTGAACCGCGACCTGTTCCCCAAGGACCAGCCGCGCGACTTCGAAGACCAGGTCGCCAACTGGCTGTGCCCGCTGCTGGCGCGGCACGACGTGCTGCTCGACCTGCACTCGTTCAACGCGGCCCACGGCGAACCGTTCGTGATGGTCGGCCCGCTCGACAACGACGGCCCCATCGAGCCGTTCGCGCACATGGCCGAGGAGCGCGCGCTGGCGCGCGTGCTCGGCGTGCGCCGCTTCGTCACCGGCTGGATGGCGGCCTACGGCGGCGGCGTGCAGCGCCGTGCGCGCGGCAATGCGGCCGAACTGGAAACCGTGATGCGCTACGGCGTCGGCACCACCGAGTACATGCGCAGCACCGGCGGCTACGCGCT
>DAMAFT010000762.1:0-2465 GCA_031995805.1 Massilia sp. | reverse complement strand
GACCTGAAGATCCTGGGGCGCAACCTGTCCGTGATCGCTTCCTACGCCGAAGTGCGCTTCAGCGGCGACGACGTGGCCACCCAGGCGCGCACCTACGCCGCCGTCAAGCAGGCGTCCCTGCGCATGGTAGGGCGCCCGGTCGCGACCTGGCCCGACTTCGACGCCTGCGCCGCGCTGGGCCTGGACGCCTTCGTGGGCAAGCTGCACCTGACGCCGCGCAGCGGCCCGCCCGTCAAGGGCATGAACCCGAGCCAGACCATCATCCTGCAACTGATGCAGATGGTGCAGAACAACGAGGACGTGCCGAAGATCGAGGCCGTCCTGAAGCGCGATCCGGCGCTGATCTACAAGCTGCTGCGCTTCATCAACTCGGCCGGCTTCGGCGCCGGCCGCGACATCCAGTCGCTGCGCCAGGCCATCGCCATGCTGGGCTATGCGCCGCTGTACCGCTGGCTGGTGCTGCTGCTGGCGACGGCGAGCGGCAGCGGCTATTCGCCGGTGCTGATGGAAACGGCCGTCGTGCGCGCGCGCCTGTGCGAGCTGCTGGGGGCGGCGTCGCTGGCGCCGGGCGAGGGCGAGCAACTGTTCGTGGCCGGCATGTTCTCGCTGCTGGACCGCCTGCTGGGCCTGCCGATGAAGGAAGTGCTGGAGGCGATCCAGCTGCCGGACGCCGTGGTGCAGGCGCTGCTGGGCCGCGCAGGCCCGTACGGCCCCTACCTGGCGCTGGCCGAGGCGTGCGAGCTGAGCTCGACCCTGGTCGCCTCGATGGCCGCGGCGCTGGGCCTGAGCCCGCTCGAGGTGAACAAGGCGCATTTGTCGGCGCTGGCGTGGGCGCAGAACGTGGCGGCGTGAACCTGTCGGACAAAAAAATCGCCCCTGAAGGCAGGGGCGACGGCTGGACGGTGCGGATTACCTGCGTTGCTCGACCTTGGTCACGGCCCGGTCCATGCTCTGGCGCATCTGCAACGACATGTTCGAGATCCGGCACCCGACCTGCACCTGCGCACCCAGCAGGAAGGTGCGGAATGGCCGCAGCAGGCGTATCTCGAGGTCGGCCTGCACGACCAGCGACGGTCCCATCTCCAGTTCGACGTGCTCGATCTTCTTGCCGACGTAGAGTTCGAGCGCCTGCTCCGGCGTGGCGCGCAGGCCGACGCCGTTGCGCGAAAAATCGTAGAGCGGCATCTCGAAGGTCTTGCCCAGCAGCGTGAAGCGCGCGCCGTAGTTGCCGCCGACGGGCGTGTCGAGGCGCTGCTCGGCGCGCCGGTTCAGCACCAGGCAGATGTCCGGGAAGGGAAGCTGGATGCGCCGGCCGGCGCCGCGCACCATGGTCCAGTCGGTGTCCAGTTCGAACTGCATCTTGGCATTGGCGCCCAGCGCGGCGACGAAGGCGATCCGGCCCTCCGGCAGCGCGACGTCCTCGGCCAGGTCGAGCAGGAAAGTGCTGGCGTCGATGTCGATGGCGTCGATGCGCGCCATCGTATGGTCTTGCCCGGGCGGATAGACGGTCACCGCTTCGCCGTTGGCCGCCAGCGTCGACAGCGCATCGCCGATGTCGAACGGATCGCGCATCTCGTGCGCGATGCTGTTCAGCGTGATGCGCTCGACGGCGTCCGACAGGCTGGGCGGGCCTTTGCGCATGGGCGCGAAAGCGAGATCAGTCACGGTACCACTCCTTTTTACGGGGTTTGGGTAAAAAGCGGAGTCCAGAGTCTAGCAAACACTGTTGATAATTTCTACAAATAAATTGCACAGAAGAACTTTTGTTAGATCTCGAGATTATCGATGAGACGCGTGGCGCCCAGCTTGGCCGCGGCCAGGACCACCAGCGCTGCGCCCTGCGCATGCTCGGCGGCGCCGGGCGCCTGCAGGTTCATGCGCTTGCGGATCGAGACGTAGTCCGGTTTCCAGCCGCGCGCCGCCAGGCGTGCCATCGCGTCGCGCTCGAGGGCGGCCAGGTCCGGGTGGCCGGCGCGGGTCTGCGCCGCCACGTACTGCAGGGTCTGGTAGAGGAAAGGCGCCTCGGCGCGCTCCCCGGCCGACAGGTAGCCGTTGCGCGAGGACAGCGCCAGGCCGTCCTCGGCGCGGAAGGTCTCGGCACCGATGATCTCGGTAGGCAGGGCGAACTGGCGCGCCATGTTCCGCACGATCATGAGCTGCTGGTAATCCTTCTTGCCGAACACGGCCACGCGCGGCTGCACGCAGGAAAACAGCTTGGTGACCACCGTGCACACGCCGTTGAAGAAGCCGGGGCGGAATTCGCCTTCGAGGATGTTGCCCAGGTCGTCCGGCGGCTGCACGCGGTATTCCTGCGGCTCGGGGTAGAGGTCTTTCTCGGTCGGCGCGAACAGCACGTAGACGCCTTCCTTTTCCAGCTTCTCGACGTCGGCCTGGAAGGTGCGCGGGTATTTGTCGAAGTCTTCGTTCGGCCCGAACTGCAGGCGGTTGACGAAGATCGAGGCGAC
>DAMAFT010000761.1:0-2468 GCA_031995805.1 Massilia sp. | reverse complement strand
GCAGCGGCGTGGGTATAGGGGACGACCCTGCCCTGCTCTTCGGTGTCGTGCACGGTATCGTGGTCCATGCGTGTTCCTTTCGTTGACACGCAGACGGTAACCCGCACCCTGCGGCGCCGACCGGTACACGTCGGGGCTTACACGGCGCTACAGTACTGTGCTCCCCGCGCGCGGCCGCAACTGTGCTGCCGCTGCGCCCGCCGCGGGTCCATGCTGGCGATGTCACGAATAAAACGAGGAGCGACGATGAGCGCGACGGCGAACGAACAGGCCCTGGCCCGGCCGGCCACCATCCTCCTCGCATTGCGCGAGGTCGAGCGCGCAAAGGAAAGCCAGGCGTCCGCCGGCTGCTCGCTGGCGCGCCTGCGCACGCTGTGCGACTGCCGCATGAGCGACCTGATGCGCGACCTCAAGACGCTGGCCGAGGGCGGCTGGATCGCGATCAGGCACGACGCGCAAGGTGCTGCCGCCGTCCGGCTGCGCACCAGCGGCCGGCTGCTGTGCGGCCCGCTGGCGGTGGACGGCTGCTGACAGGGAACGCCTGCTACGCGCGCACCCTGCCCGCGCCGCGCGGCCCGCCGCGCGCCGGCGGCGGCAAGTCGGGATCGGCCGATGCTGCCAGCTCGGCCCAGGCGTCGAAGCCCACCTTCAGCACGCGCAGGCGGTCGTAGGCGCGCTGCAGGGCGGCCCGTCCCAGCACCAGGCGCAGCGGGCCGCGCCCGGCCTCGACGGCGCGCAGGATCGCTTGCGCCGCGCGCGTCCGGTCGGGCGGGACGCCGCGCTGCGGCGCGTGCTGGCGGCTGGCCAGGTCGGCGTAGTCCGGGATCGCCGCGAGCGCCGGCGCCGCCGCGCCCCAGCCATCGTCGTCGTGCACGCCGGGATCGACCAGCGTGACGCCGATGCCGAAGCGTTCGACCTCGTGGAACATGGCCTCGGCCAATGCCTCCAGGGCCGAGCGGGCGGCATGCCCGAAGCCCTCGCCGGCCGGCGCCGCCGGCGTGCCGCGCGCCAGCAGCACCACGTGGCCGGCGCGGCGCGTGCGCATCGCCGGCAGCACGCGCCGCGCCAGGTTCACCGGGCCGAACACGTTTTCCTCGAACAGGCCGCGCAGCGCCGCCTCGTCGCCGTCTTCCACCGCGCCGAGGTAGTGCTGGAAGGCGCTGGCGGCCAGCACGTCGATGCGCCCGAAGGCCTGCTCGGCCGCGCGCACGGCACGGTCGATGCCGGCGCAATCGGTCACGTCGAGCGCCACGACGTCGGCGCGGCCGGGATGGCGCGCGGCCAGCGCCTGCACGCGTTCGGGTTCGCGCGCGGCCAGCACGGCGCGCTGGCCGGCGTCGAGCACGGCTTCGGCCAGGGCGGCGGCCAGGCCCGCCGAGGCGTCGGCGATGAACCAGGTGAGAGTGGGATCGTGCGGCATCGTGATGTCCTCCTGCGGCCGGTGAAAAACGGAATGCGGCACTGCGCCGCAGGAGGATTCTATGGAATGGCGCCGCCATTCTCCATGGGTGAAGCTCCGAGATCCTTGCCTAAAATTCCGAGCGCACGGCGAGCATGCCATCCGCAGGTATCGTTCCCCATCCTTTCGTATGATTGCCGCGCCGGCGCGACAGGCGTACCTTGGTACCCATCGAACACCACCGCGGAGGCCAGCATGCACCAGGCGACCATCATGCCGTACCACGACCAGCCGGCGCCGACCGCCGGCTGGCGCATGCGGCCCGCCGCGCGCCGCCAGCGCCGCGAGCATCTGCGCCTGCAACGCGCCCTCGCCTACATCGATGCCCACCTCGACGAGCGCCTCGACGCCACCATGCTGGCGCGCCATTGCGGACTGGGTGCGGCCCGCTTCGGCGCCACCTTCGCCGCCTTCGTCGGCATCCCGCTGGCACGCTACCTGGCGCACAAGCGCCTGCAGCGTGCGCGCATGCTGCTGCTGGCGCACGCGCTGCCGCTGCCGGGTATCGCCTGGACGCCGTTTTCCAGCGAGGCCGAACTCGCGGACGCCGCCCGCTGATTTCCCGTGTCTCCTCCGCCATCCGTGACCGGATGGCATTCCCGCCCGGACCGCGTACATCGCGTCCGGGCTTTTTTTGCGCCGTTGCGACAGAACCTCATGAAAACCCACATGCACCAGGCATAAAGTTGTCGCGTGCGTTATCATTGTTGTCTTGAGGAAACACCAAAACCTTCCGCGACTTCCATGGAACAGACTCATGCAATGGTTTAATCGCTTACGCCTGGCCGCCAAGCTGGCCCTCGCCTTCGCCGCCGTGCTGGCCCTCACGGCCGTCGTCGGCGTGTTCTCGGTGCGCCAGCTCGGCCAGGTCAACGACGTGTCGACGCGCATGTCCGCGCACTGGATGCCCGGCATCCGCGCGATCGAGGACATCAAGTCGCAGATCGCCCGCGTGCGCACGCGCGAACTGCAGTACATCATCTCGACCGATCCGCAGGAACTCGACAAG
>DAMAFT010000760.1:0-2485 GCA_031995805.1 Massilia sp. | reverse complement strand
GGGCTTCCAGCACGGCGCTGTCGCTGCCGTCGGGACGGCGCAGCGCGGCCGTGATGCGGCCCTGGTCGCCTCCGGTGAAAAAGGCGCCGCCGGCGGCGCGCACGCTGGCTGCCAGTTGCGGGTCGTCGGCGGCGCGGCGCACGTCGCTGCCGGCCAGGCGCGGCGCCAGCGGCACGACGAAGGGCTGGGCACCGTGGCGCGCCAGCACGTCGGCGATGAAGCGCCCGGAACGTTCCGGATTGCCGGCCGCGGTCGGGAACACGGCAATGCGCGCGCCCCGTCCGCCCGCCAGTTCGACGATGCGGTCCCACACCTGGTCGTTGTTGGCGCGCAGCGCGCCGCCGGCGATCACCAGCGCGCCCTTCGGCGGCGCGGACGCGGCTGCGGCATCGGCTGCGCCGGCGGCGAGCGGCCACAGCGCGGCGGCGAAGGCAAGGGCGGGGAAGACGGCTGCGGCCAGGCGTAATGACATGGGATTCGGCTCCGGGAGCGAAGGTTGGGAGGTATTGTCATGCGATGATACCGGAGATGCCCGACGGCGCACGCGGCATGCGTTGGGCGGATGGCGCGCGAACCGGTATGATGCGAGCGAGACCAACCGATAGAGTAACGCCATGCTGATTGCTACCCACGGCGGCAAGTTCCACGCGGACGACGCGTGGGCCGTCGCCGTCCTGAAGATCCTGTTCCCCGACGCCGGGCTGGTGCGCACGCGCGACCAGGCCATCATCGACGCCGCCGACTTCGCCATCGACGTCGGCGGCGTCTGGGATCCGGCCAGCGGCCGCTTCGACCACCACCAGAAGGGCTTCGAGGGCGCGCGCACGAGCGGCGTGCCGTACGCCAGCGCCGGCCTGGTGTGGAAGGAATACGGCGCGCGCTGTGTCGCCGCGCTGGCGGCCGCGCATGCGGGACACGTGCTGTCGCCGGAGACGGCGCAGCAGATCGCCTGGGCGATCGACGGCGACATCGTGCAATACCTCGACCTGTCCGACGTCGGCGCCGCCAAGAGCGCGCCGGGCGGCTACGGCCTGTCGGCGATCGTGTCCGGCTACAACCTGAACTGGATGGACGAGCAGCGCCTGGGCTACGGCGCCGCCGCCGAGGCCTACCGCACCGCGCAGTTCGAGCGGGCCATGGCGGTGCTGGCCGACATCATGGCGAATGCCGTCAAGTACCGCGTCGGCGCCATGCTGGCGCTGGAACAGGTGCGCACGTCCGAACTGCTGGAAGAGGGCCGCGTGCTGTTCCTGAAGAATGGCGCCCTGCCGTGGTCGACCGTGGTGCGCAAGGAAATGCCCGCCGTGCTGTTCGTGGTGAGCCACAACCTGGCCGAGCAGCGCTACATGATCCACACGGTTCCGACCAGCACCGAGAACTTCGATGCGCGCGCCGACCTGCCGCTCGCCTGGGCCGGCCTGCGCGACGCCGAACTGGCGGCCGTCACCGGCGTACCGGATGCCGGCTTCTGCCACAACGGCCGCTTCATCGCCGCCGCCAAGTCGTACGAAGGCATACGGACGATGGCGCGGCTGGCCCTGGAGGAGGTCGACGCGGCCGTAAAATGACGATTCCGTGAAAGGAACCCGCCGGTCTGTGGTTTTTTGGAACCAAACATCGTGAAAATGATGCCGGCCGGCCGCAGTCTTTACACAGTCGGGCGTTTCACGTCTAGAATTTCTCCTGGGAATGATCTTTTTGGGATGGGACATGAAATCGGTTCAACAGGAAGTCGACGAGCGCAGTAACCTCACCAGCAACAACAAATTCGAGCTGCTGCTGTTCCGCCTCGGCGGCGACGACAGTGGCGATCACAGCGAGCTGTTCGGCATCAACGTGTTCAAGATCCGCGAGATCGTCGCCATGCCGACGATCACCAAGGTGGCGGGCGCGCCGGAGCACGTGCTCGGCGTCGTCAACCTGCGCGGCCAGATCATCCAGGTGCTGGACCTGCCGGGCATCACCGGCGTCAAGCCGAAGACCGGCCTGAACATCATGCTGGTCACGGAATTCGCCCGCACGACGCAGGCGTTCGCCGTCGAAAGCGTGGAAGAAATCGTGCGCCTGGACTGGAGCCAGGTGCTGTCGGCCGAGCACAGCGCCGGCAGCGGCATGGTCACCAGCATCGCGCGCCTGCCGCAGACCGACGAGCATCCGTCGCGCCTGGCCCAGGTGCTGGACGTGGAAACCATCCTGCGCAACCTGAACCCGGAAGCCGACAGCGAGAACATCGAGCAGGCCGTGGGCGAGAAGATAAAGCTCAAGCCTGGCGCCGTGATCCTGGCCGCCGACGATTCCGTGGTGGCGCGCGCGCTGATCGAGCAGGGCCTGGACGCCATGGGCCTGCCGTTCGTGATGACCAAGAGCGGCAAGGAAGCCTGGGACCAGCTGAATGCGATCGCGGCGTCGGCCGAGGCCGAGGGCAAGAGCGTGCACGACCGCGTCGCGCTGGTGCTGACCGACCTCGAGATGCCGGAGATGGACG
>DAMAFT010000759.1:0-2499 GCA_031995805.1 Massilia sp. | reverse complement strand
TCGACCCGCAGGCCCAGATCGAGCAGTACGGCGCCGACACCGCGCGCCTGTTCACCATGTTCGCGGCGCCGCCGGAACAGACGCTGGAGTGGTCGGAATCGGGCGTGGAAGGCGCGAGCCGCTTCCTGCGCCGCGTGTGGGCGTTCGCCTTCGCCCAGCGCGAGCGCGTCGCCGCCGCGCTGGCCGGCCAGCAGCAGGGCACCCTGGACGACGCGCACAAGACGCTGCGCCGCGAAGTGCACAAGGTGCTGCAGCAGGCCGACTACGACTTCAAGCGCATCCAGTACAACACGGTCGTCTCGGCCTGCATGAAGATGCTCAACACGCTGGAATCGAGCAAGCTGGCGGAAGGCGCGGCGAGCGACGCCGTGGTCGCCGAAGGCCTGTCGATCTTCCTGCGCATGCTGAACCCGGTCGCACCGCACATCACCCACGCGCTGTGGCAGGAACTCGGCTACGCCAGGGTGTATGGCGACATCCTCGACGTCAGCTGGCCGGAAGTCGACCCGGCCGCGCTGGAACAGTCGGAGATCGAGCTGATGATCCAGGTGAACGGCAAGCTGCGCGGCGCGGTCAAGGTGCCGAAGGACGCCGACAAGGCCGCCATCGAGGCCGCCGCGCTGGCCTCGGAAGCGGTGCAGAAGTTCGTCGAGGGCACGCCGAAGAAGGTCATCGTCGTCCCCGGCAAACTCGTCAACATCGTGGTGTAAGCGATGCGCGCCCCGATTACCAAACGGGCGGCGCTGCGCGCGGCCGCGGCCCTGCTGATCGCAGGCACGGTCGCGGGCTGCGGCTTCCAGCTGCGCGGCGCGAACGGCAGCTACACCATGCCGTTCCAGAGCATCTACCTGGGCCTGCCGGACACGTCGGCGCTGGGCGTCGAACTGAAGCGCAACCTGCGCGCCGGCGGCCAGGTCGCCATCGCCGACAAGGCGGAAGGTGCGGAAGCCCAGTTCGTGCTGCTGGGCGAAGTGCGCAACAAGTCGATCCTGTCGCTGAACAGCCTGGGCCGCGTGCGCGAATACCTGCTGACCTACACGGTGTCGTACACCGTGCGCGACGCGAAGGGCGCCGTGCTGGTGCCGCCGACCGAGATCTCGCTGCGCCGGAACATGGCGTTCGACGAGACCCAGGTGCTGGCCAAGGAATCCGAAGAAGCGCTGCTGTACCGCGACATGCAGGCCGACCTCGTCCAGCAGATCATCCGCCGCCTCGCCGCGATGAAGAACGCGGGATAAACCTTGGTTTGACAAGTGAAGGAAGAAAACGATGCAGTTGCGGCCTGAGGCGCTCGACGGGCACCTCGCCAAGGGGCTCGCGCCCCTGTACGTGATCACCAGCGACGAGCACCTGCTGGCGCTGGAAGCGGCGGACAAGATCCGCGGCAAGGCGCGCGCGCAGGGCTATTCCGAGCGCGACGTGCTCACGGTCGAGCGCAACTTCAAGTGGGGCGAGCTGCTGGCCGCCAACCAGGCCATGTCGCTGTTCGGCGACAAGAAGCTGATCGAGCTGCGCATCCCCGGCGGCAAGCCGGGCAAGGACGGCAGCACCGCCCTGCAGAACTACGCGAAGGACCTGAACCCCGACAACCTCACGCTGATCACGCTGCCCAAGCTGGACTGGCAGACGGCCAAGTCCTCGTGGGTGGGCATGCTGCAGCAGGCCGCCGTCTACGTCGAGATCCCCAACGTGGAACGGGCGCAGCTGCCGTCCTGGATCGGCATGCGCCTGGCCGCCCAGCAGCAGAGCGCCGACCGCCAGAGCCTGGACTTCATCGCCGACCGCGTCGAAGGCAATCTGCTGGCGGCGCACCAGGAAATCCAGAAGCTGGGCCTGTTGTACGAACCGGGCAAGCTGGCCTACGAGCAGGTACACGACGCCGTGCTGAACGTGGCGCGCTACGACGTGTTCAAGCTGTCGGAAGCGATGCTGGCGGGCGATCCGGCGCGCCTGGTGCGCATGCTGGAGGGGCTGAAGGGAGAAGGGGAGGCGCTGCCGCTGGTGTTGTGGGCCGTGTCGGAAGAGATCCGCACGCTGCTCAAGCTGAAGGCGGGCATGGCGCAGGGCCGGCCGCTGGGCGCGCTGCTCAAGGAATACCGCATCTGGGGGCCGCGCGAGCGCATGATGGAACCGGCGCTGCGCCGGATCGCCCTGCCGACGCTGGAAGCCGCGCTGCAGCAAGCGGCGCAGGTCGACCGCATGGTCAAGGGCCTGCGCGCGAAGCAGTTCGCGGGGGATGCGTGGGATGCGATGCTGCAGCTGGCGCTGCGCGTCGCTTCCTGAATACCACCGGCCTACCTGGCCACGAGCCAGGTGCCGGCGACGATCGACACGTGCACGGCGATCCCGTTCACAGGACACCGGCATTGCCGGCCAATTGAACATACTGGATAACGCACGATGGACATCACCAAATACATGCAAACGATCGGCCGGCAGGCCCGGATCGCCGCGCGCGCCATGGCGCGCGCCGACGGCGCCACCCGCAACAGGGCGCTG
>DAMAFT010000758.1:0-2503 GCA_031995805.1 Massilia sp. | reverse complement strand
CAGGGGTCAATCCTTGCGTTTCGCGCGTGGATGGGCCTTGTCGTAGACCGCGGCCAGGTGCTGGAAATCCAGCGCCGTATAGATCTGGGTCGAGGTGATGCTGGCGTGGCCCAGCAATTCCTGCACGGCGCGCAGGTCGCCCGAGGATTGCAGCACGTGCGAGGCGAACGAGTGGCGCAGCACGTGCGGATGCACGTGCACGGGCGAACCCGCCTTTTGCGCATGCAGTTTCAGGCGCTGCTGCACGACGCGCGGGCTGATGCGGGTGCCGCGCGTGCTCAGGAACAGCGCCTGGCTGCCGTCGCCGGACGGCGGCCGCACGGCCAGCCAGGCGTCCAGGGCCGCGCAGGCCGGGCCGCCCACCGGGACGCGGCGCATCTTGCCGCCCTTGCCGGTCACCACGACTTCCCGCGCCGGCATGTCGAGCCAGCCGAGCGAGGCCGCCGCGCCGCCGGCGGGCGCCACGTAGTGCAGGTCGAGGCCGGACAGTTCGGATACCCGCAGGCCGCTCGAATACAGCAGTTCGAACATGGCGCGGTTGCACAGTTCGGCCGGCTCCGGATGGGCACGGGTGCCGCTTTCCATCAATTGCACGGCGGCGTCGACGGCCAGCGCCTTCGGCAGGCGCTTGGCGCGGCGCGGGGCGCGCACGCCGTCGGCCGGGTTGGCGGCCAGCGCCTGGTGGCGCCCCAGCCAGCCGTAGAACCCGCGCCAGCCGGACAGCTTGCGGGCGATCGACGTGGCCGTCTGGCCTTCTGCATGCAAGCGGGCGGCGAAGCGGCGGATGTCGGCGTGGACCAGGCGCGGCCAGTCGGTGTGCCCGGCCAGGCGCGCCAGTTCGGCGAGGTCGCGGCCATAGGCGGCGACCGTGTGGGGCGACAGCTTGCGCTGGGTGGCCAGCTCGGCAAGGTAGCGGCCGGTCCAGCCGTCGGCCGCGATGTCGATGGCCGGTGCGTCCATGGCCGGGGCGTCCATCTCAGGCGCGCAGCGGCGCCAGCGCGGTGCTGGCCGTCTCGGCGATGTGGACCAGGAAATCGGTCGCCATCGCCGCGCCGAAGCGTTCCGGGTCGTTCGAGCCCAGTACCAGCAGGCCGAAGGCGCTGCCGCCGGTACGCAGCGGCAGCAGGGCGGTCGAGCGCACCTCGGCGCCGGCGTCGAGCCAGCGCACCGGTTCGAAGTCGCGGTTGGGGCCGCAGTAGGGCGTGCGCAGGCCGCTGGCGAACAGGCGCGCATCGTCGCTGACGCCGCTGGCGAACCAGGCGCCGGCATGTTCCGGGAGTACGTTCCACAGGCGCAGCGTGGCGTACGGCACGATGAAATGCTTGACCAGGCCGTCGGCCACGGCGGACGGCATCGCGGCGGCGCCGTCGGTGCGCAGCAATTGCTGGGTCCAGCTGTGGAAGCGGTTGGCGATCGCCGCGTTTTCCTCGGCATGGCGCACCAGGCCGGTCATGCGCAATTCCAGCGCATGATATTTGGCGCGCATGATTTCCATCTGGCGTTCCTGCAGCGAGACGGCGCGTCCGGTAAGCGGACTCGACAGTTTTACTTCCCCCAGCAGGGTGGCGTGGTCTTCGAAAAACTGCGGGTGGTCGGCCAGGTACTGGGCGACGGTGGCGGAATCCAGTGGAGCGGTCATTGCTGTAGTGCGAACGCGGCGTCGGGAAAAGAGTGTGCCTCATTTTACCTGAAGCAATCGTCGCCAGCGACAAACCTGGCCGTTCAGAACCGGTGGCGCATGCCCAGCTGGAAGGCGCGCCCGTCCTCGCCCGGCGCGCGCGTGAAGCCGCCGGGCGTGCCCGCCGTCGCCGGGCTGTACTGGGCCTCGTTGTCGTTCCTGACGAAGGAGGCGACCGCAGACACGTCGGTGCGCTTCGAGACATAATGGTTGTCGCCGAGCGCGAACAGGGTGGCATCGCTGTTCGACGCGGTGCGGTCGTCCTGGTGCGCGAGCGAGGCCACGATGCGGCTGGCGCCGCGCCGGTACTGCAGGCCAGCCTGCACGCTGGTGGCGTCCTGCCGGGTATTGACGGCGATGTTGTCGACGAAGACGCCGCGCAGGAAGGCGGCGGTGGCCGCGCCCAGCGGCGCCAGGCGTGGTGCGATCAGGCTGTCCCAGCCGGCGAAGAATTTCCATTCGCCCCAGGCGTAGGCACCGCCGACGGTCGTGGTGCGCAGGCTCGGCGCGCCTTCCGGGTCGTAGGCGTGGTTGTGGCCGATGCCGACGTCCCAGCCGGCCGCCTTGTACGTGAGCGCGGCGCCCCATAACTTGTCGTACAGGCCGAGGTAGCCGGAACCCTTGCCTGCGACCATCAGCGAACCGCCCAGGCCGGACGGCAGGACGACACGGTACTGCAGGGCGCGCTGCGAGCGGATGTCGGCCCCCAGCGCCGTGAAGCCGGCGGTGCCGCCGGTGATGCTGCCCCAGGTGCCGCCGGTGCCGACCTCGAAGGCGTCGGCGGCGGCGAACATTTCGTAGCCGGGCGTATACATGCGCCCCAGC
>DAMAFT010000757.1:0-2503 GCA_031995805.1 Massilia sp. | reverse complement strand
CTCTATACCGGCGACGGCCGTGTGAGGGTGCTGGCGGTGCTGTCCGAGCGGCGCCGACAGCATCGCCGCCATTGGTACCGCGCATTCCACCGTGGAAGAACTGTACCTGCTGCAGAAGGCCATGCGCGGCTTCGGCATCGAGAACGTCGACTTCCGCCTGCGCCAGGCCGATTTCGCGCTCGATGGCCAGGTCGTCCCGTCGCTGGGCATGCCGATCGCCGAACTGACCAACCTGCAACGCGTGCTGGTGGTCGGCTCCTTCCTGCGCAAGGACCACCCGCTGGCCGCGCTGCGCCTGCGCGCCGCCGTCAAGTCGGGCGCCAAGCTGTCGATCGTCCACGGTTCCGCCGACGACAACCTGATCCCGACCGCCAACCGCATGATCGCCGCACCGAGCGACTGGCTGGCCGCGCTGTCGGAAATCGCCGTCGCCGTGGCCGCCGCCAAGGGTATCCCGGCCCCGGCCGGTTTCGACGCGATCGAAGCGGGCGACGTCGCCAAGGCGATCGCCGCCACGCTGGCCGTCGACAATGCCGCCGACCTGCCGGGCGCGGTCCTGCTGGGCAATGCCGCCGCCAACCACCCGCAGGCGTCGCAACTGCACGCCGTCGCGCAGTGGATCGCCGAGCAGACCGGCGCCAGGTTCGGCTACTTCGTCGAAGCCGCCAACACCGTCGGCGGCTACCTGGTCAATGCGACCTCGAAGCATGCCGCGAACCTGTTCGCGCAGCCGAAGAAGGCCTACGTGCTGCTGAACGCCGAGCCGGAACTGGACGCCGCCAACCCGCAGCAGGCCGTCAAGGCGCTGATGGGCGCCGAGATGGTCGTCGCGATGTCGGCCTTCAAGCATGGCATGGACTACGCCGACGTGCTGCTGCCGATCTCGCCGTTCAGCGAGACCGCCGGCACCTTCGTCAATTGCGAAGGCCGCGCACAGAGCTTCAACGGCACCGTCAAGCCGCTGGGCGAGACCCGTCCGGCCTGGAAAGTGCTGCGCGTGCTGGGCAACCTGCTGGGCCTGTCGGGCTTCGACTACGAGAACTCGGAATCGATCCGCGACGAAGCGCTGGGCAAGGGCAACACCGACCTGTCCGCCAAGCTGAACAACGTGGCCAAGCTGGCCCCGACGGCAGCGCGCTACGGCGACGGCCAGCAACTGGAACGCCTGGCCGATGTGCCGATCTACTTCGCCGACGCCATCGCGCGCCGTTCCGAACCGCTGCTGCGCACGGCCGACGGCCAGGCGCCGCTGGCGACCATCTCGGCGCAACTGGCCGAGCAGCTGGGCGTCGCCAGCGGCGACCGGGTCACCGTCTCGCAGGGCGCGGGCAGCGTCGTGCTGGCCGCCAACGTCGACACGCGCCTGCCGGCGAACGTCGTGCGCGTGGCCGCGGCCCACGAACTGACCTCGGTGCTGGGCGATATGTTTGGTCCCATTAATGTTTCGAAAGCAGGGGAGGGCCAATAATGTCGGTGCCTGATCTGATCAACAACCTGAACGCCGGCGGCGCCAGCCTGCTCGGCCCGACGGTCTGGCCGGTGGCGTGGACGCTGCTGAAGATCGTCTGCGTGCTGCTGCCGCTGATGGGCCTGGTGGCCTACCTGGTGCTGTGGGAGCGCAAGCTGATCGGCTGGATCCACATCCGCGTGGGTCCGAACCGCGTGGGCCCGCTGGGCCTGCTGCAGCCGATCGCCGACGCGCTCAAGCTGCTGCTGAAGGAAATCGTGGTGCCGGCCAAGGCCACCCCGAGCCTGTTCGTCATCGGCCCGCTGATGACCATCATGCCGGCGCTGGCCGCCTGGTCGGTGATCCCGTTCGGCCCGGAAGTCGCGCTGGCCAACGTCAACGCCGGCCTGCTGCTGCTGCTGGCGATCACCTCGATGGAAGTCTACGGCATCATCATCGCCGGCTGGTCGGCCAACTCGAAGTATTCGTTCATGGGCGCGATGCGCGCCTCGGCCCAGATGATTTCCTACGAAATCCCGATGGGCTTCGTGATGGTCGTCGTGCTGATGGTGTCGGGCAGCCTGAACTTCTCGGACATCGTCGCCGGCCAGACCCGCGGCATGTTCGCCGAGCACGGCGTGAACTTCCTGTCGTGGAACTGGCTGCCGCTGCTGCCGCTGTTCGTCATCTACATCACCTCCGGCCTGGCCGAGTGCAACCGCCACCCGTTCGACGTGGTGGAAGGCGAATCCGAGATCGTGGCCGGCCACATGGTCGAGTACTCGGGCATGTCGTACGCCATGTTCATGCTGGCCGAGTACGCCAACATGATCCTGGTCGGCGTGCTGGCATCGATCATGTTCCTGGGCGGCTGGTCCGCGCCGTTCTCGTTCCTCGACATCGGCGGCGGCTTCGGCGGTTTCTTCTGGCTGTTCCTGAAGACCTTCCTGGTCGTGTCGCTGTTCGTCTGGGTGCGCGGCAGCTGGCCGCGCTACCGCTACGACCAGATCATGCGCCTGGGCTGGAAAGTGTTCATCCCGCTGACCCTGATCTGGC
>DAMAFT010000756.1:0-2509 GCA_031995805.1 Massilia sp. | reverse complement strand
CGCTGGCCGAGCGCGAAGCCGATTTCAAGAAACGCGCAGCGCGGCGCGGGGAGGACGAGCGCAAGGCGGCACAGGAAGCGCAGCGCCAGGCCGCGCAGGAAGCCAGCTGCAAGGGATTGAAGCGCCAGGAGATGGCGCTGTCGGCGGGAACGCGCCTGTCCGAGTTCGACGAGAAGGGCGAGCGCCACTACGTCACGGATGCGGAACGCGCCCAGCGGCTGGCGCAGGCGCGCAGCCGCCAGGCGGCGGAGTGCCGCTGAGCGTTTGCGCTGTCAGGCGGGCTGCTTCTTGGCCGCGCGCCTGCGGCGCGAGTCCTTCGGATCCGCCACCAGCGGACGGTAGATCTCGATGCGGTCGCGGTCGCGCAGCACCGTGTCGAGCGTCTTCTTCTTGGCGTAGACGCCGACGGCCTGGGTCACCAGGTTGATCTCGGGGAAGGCCTGCAGCACGCCGCTGCGTTCGATCGCCTGGCCGATGGTGGTGCCGGGCACGACCTGCAGCGGCTGCAGATAGTCCCGGCCGGGCATGGCGTAGGCCACCTGGATGTCGAGTAATGTCTCAGCCATACACCGTCTCCGCCCGCTTGCAGAAGGAGTCGACCATGGTGTTGGCGATCATGCCGAACACCGGCCCGACGATCTGCGCCAGCAGCATGCTGGAAAACTCGTATTGCATGTCGAAGTCGATCTTGCAGGCGTCCTCGCGCAGCGGCTTGAAGCTCCAAGTCGCTTCCAGCATCTTGAAAGGACCGTCGACGAGGTGCATCTTCATCTGGCTCGGACGCTGGTTATGGTTCGCCGTGGTGAAGCTCTGCTTGACGCCGTGGAAGTTGATCTGCAGCGAAGCGACGAGCTTGTCGTCGGCGCGCTCGATGACTTTCACGCCGCTGCACCAGGGCAGGAACTTGGGATAATCCTCGACCTTCGACACCAGGTCGAACATCTGCTCGGCGCTATAGCCTAAGAAAACTGATTTGTGCACTACTGCCATTGCTCAACCGTTTGTTATGATGTTGGTAGGTTTGCTCCGAAAAGAGCGACAACCGTAGTTTAACCGACGCGCGCATTTTAGCTATTTCATGAGTATTATTGATAACAAGAAAGCCTTTTTCGACTACTTCATCGAGGACCGCTACGAGGCCGGCCTGGTGCTGGAAGGCTGGGAAGTCAAGGCGATCCGCGAGGGACGCGTCCAGATCAAGGAGGCCTATGTCGTCGTGCGCAACGGCGAGCTGTTCCTGTTCGGCGCGCACATCAGCGCCCTGACGGGCGCCTCGGCCTGGAGCCATCCCGAGGCGCTGCGCACCCGCAAGCTGCTGCTGCACAAGGCCGAGATCGAGAAGCTGGTCGGCAAGGTCGAGCGCTCCGGCTACACGCTGGTGCCGCTCAACCTGCACTACAAGGGCGGCCGCGTGAAGTGCGAGGTCGGCCTGGCCAAGGGCAAGAAGCAGCACGACAAGCGCGACACCGAGCGCGACCGCGACGCCAAGCGCGAAGTCGAGAAGGCGATGAAGCAGCACCGCCGCTGAACCGGCGTTCGTCGAGCACGGTGTGTGGACGGTCCCCGTCCACACGTCCAACTCACGCCGCGCGGGCGGCATCTCCTGCCCGCCCGGCCACGCCGGACAACTGCAACGCCGCAAAGCTGGCCGCCAGCCCCACCGCCACCCCGACCGCGATCTTGAACGCGCTGCCGAACAGCAGCGGCGCCACCAGGCCCGAGATCAGCGCGAACGACATCATCTGGATGAAGGACAGCATCGACGACGCCAGCCCCCGGTTGTCCGGGAACAGGCCGAGCGCACCGACCTGGATCGCCGGCATCGCCACCGCGAGTCCGAAGGTGTACACCATCAGCGGCAGCACGGCCCACGGCACGACCACGTGGTCGCCGGCCAGCGCCGTATAGCCGACGTTCAGCACGCAGGCCAGCAGCATCAGGCCGTAGCCGATGCGGCGCATCCTCGGCGCCGCGATCTTCGACGCGCGCCTGCCGCCCCAGGCCGAGCCCAGCACCATGCCGCTGATCAGGGGGATGAACATCCAGCCGAACGCCGTCTCGGGCAGGCCGAGGATCTCCATCACGAAATTGGCGGCCGAGCCGATGTACAGCGACAGCCCGCCGAACGCCAGGCCGACGGCCAGCGACAGCAGCAGGAATTGCGGATGACCCATCACCCTGGCATAGTTGCGCGCGATGGCGACGCCGTGGAAGGCGTGGCGCTTCTCGCGCGGCAGGCTTTCCGGCAGCAGCTTCCACACCGCCAGCACCATCGCCGTGCCGAACAGCGCCAGGAACACGAAGGTGGCGCGCCAGCCGAAGGTCACGTGCAGCCAGCCGCCGAGGATCGGCGCGATGGCGGGCGCCAGGCCGAACACCATCATGATGTGCGACATGATGCGCTGGGCGTCGGCGCCGCTGAAGCGGTCCTGCACGATGGCCTGGCCGATCACGGAACCGGCGCCGGCCGACAGGCCCTGCAGCGCGCGGAACACCAGCAGCCAGCCGA
>DAMAFT010000755.1:0-2511 GCA_031995805.1 Massilia sp. | reverse complement strand
GCGCTGGCCGAACGCGCCGGCGCGATGCTGGCCCAGGCGGGCGGGGGCTGCCCCGACATGGAGGCGCCGGCGCCGGCAGCGGCGGGCGCGGGGATGCCGGCCTGAGCCGCGGGCGCCCGGGCCGCGCGCCAGCCGTGCCGGCGCCGGACGCCGCGATTCAGCGCGAGCGGGCGGCGCCCCGCTGCGGCTTCCAGGTGGCCACGCGGTACAGGTAGCAGCCCAGCAGCGCGGCGAGCACGGCCTTCGAGACCGGATCGATCCAGTCGGCGACGTGGTGGTACTGGTCCTTCAGCAGGTAGCCGGTGGCGGCCAGCAGGGCGGTCCAGGCCAGCGAGCCGAGCGCCGACAGCAGCACGAAAACGGGCAGCTGCATCCGGGCGATGCCGGCCGGCAGCGAGACCAGCGTGCGGATCGCCGGCACCAGCCGGCCGAACAGGACGGCGCCGGCGCCGTGGCGCGCGAACACGTGCAGCGACTTGTCGATGTCGCGGCAGGTCAGCGCCATCCAGCGTCCGTGGCGCGCGGCCGCGCGCCTGAGCCGGTCGGCGCCGTAGGCCCGGGCGGCGTAGTACCAGGGCAGGGCGCCGACGACGGAGCCGAGCGTGCCGGCCAGCAGCACGCCGGCCAGGTGCAGCTCGCCGTGCGCGGCGACGAAGCCGGCGAACGGGACGATGACCTCGGAAGGAATCGGCGGGAACACGTTTTCCAGCACCATCAGGGCGAACAGGCCGAGGTAGCCGTGGTCCTTGAGGAAGCCGGTGATGAAGTCGAACATGCCGGACTCGCGCGGTTGGGATGGCGCCACCATAGCACGCGCTGCGCCCGCCGTGCGCATGGACGATTGTTCATGCGCCAACGGTAGGGTAGAATAACGTGCTGCAACACGCGTGTGTCGCCATAGTACAATGGATAGTACAAGGTCCTCCTAAGACTTAGATGCAGGTTCGATTCCTGCTGGCGACACCACTCCGCTCTCGCATTCCCCGGTTTTTCCCCTGCGATGATCCCGCCGGCCGCGCCGCCAGTCGGTACAATGCTCGCTTCATCGACCTTTACGTCCGTTTCCGGCCCGTGCCGGGCGGCATTCGCTTACACGCTATGGCTGTCATCTCCCTCTCTTCCGCGCAACTGGCGTTCGGCCACGTCGCGCTGCTCGACCATGCCGACTTTTCGCTGGAAACCGGCGAGCGCGTCGGTCTCATCGGCCGCAACGGCACCGGCAAGTCCTCGCTGCTGAAAATCATTTCCGGACGCTCCAGGCTGGACGACGGCCTGCTCGTCATGCAACAGGGCGTCAAGATCGCCTATGTCGAACAGGAACCGGTGTTCGATCCGGACATGACCGTGTTCGACGCCGTCGCCCTCGGGATGGGTGAACAGCAGGCGATGCTGGCCGAGTACGAGGCGCTGACCGGGCAGTTCGGCCAGGGCGACGACGAGGCGCTGATGGAGCGCATGCACGTGTTGCAGGTCAAGCTCGACGCCACCGATGCCTGGAACCTCGGCAACAAGGTCGAGACGACGCTGGGCCGCCTGGGCCTGGCCGGCGATGCCAGGATGGGCACGCTGTCGGGCGGCATGCAGAAGCGCGTGGCGCTGGCCGTGGCGCTGGTGTCCGGGCCGGACGTGCTGCTGCTGGACGAACCGACCAACCACCTCGACTTCACCTCGATCCAGTGGCTGGAAGGCCTGCTGCGCGAATTCCGCGGCTCGGTCCTGTTCATCACCCACGACCGCCGCTTCCTCGACAACGTCGCCACCCGCATCATCGAACTGGACCGCGGCAAGCTGCTGTCTTTCCCGGGCAACTTCACGACATACCAGGAGCGCAAGGCCGAGCTGCTGGCCAACGAGGAAGTCGAGAACGCCAAGTTCGACAAAGTGCTGGCGCAGGAGGAAGTGTGGATCCGCAAGGGCGTGCAGGCGCGCCGGACCCGCGACGAAGGCCGCGTGCGCCGCCTCGAAGCCCTGCGCCTGACGCGCGCGGCGCGGCGCGACCAGCAGGGCCAGGTCAAGCTCGACATCGGCACCGGCGAGCGTTCGGGCAAGATCGTGGCGGAACTGGAAAACGTGTCGAAGCGCTATGGCGACAAGGTCATCGTCACCGACTTCACCGGTACCATCCTGCGCGGCGACAAGGTCGGCCTGATCGGGCCGAACGGCGCCGGCAAGACGACGTTGCTGAAGATTATCCTGGGCGAAGAAACCGCCGACGGCGGCCGCGTGAAACTCGGCACCAAGCTGAACGTCGCCTATTTCGACCAGATGCGCGCCCAGCTCAACGAAGACGCGACGCTGGCCGACACCATCGCCCCGGGCAGCGACTGGGTCGAGATCAACGGCCAGCGCAAGCACGTGATGAGCTACCTGGGCGACTTCCTGTTCGCGCCGGAGCGTGCCCGTTCGCCGGTGAAGTCGCTGTCGGGCGGCGAGCGCAACCGCCTGTTGCTGGCGCGCCTGTTCGCCAAGCCGGCCAATTGCCTGGTGCTGGACGAACCGACCAACGACCTC
>DAMAFT010000754.1:0-2519 GCA_031995805.1 Massilia sp. | reverse complement strand
CCAGATGCACGCATACAAGCAACTGGTCCTGCACGCTGACTTCCAGCGCGTCGACGCTTCGCAGAAGATCCACACCAAGGTCACCCTGCACTTCGTCAACGCCGAAACCTCGCCGGCAGTCAAGCTGGGCGGGGCGATCATCTCGCACGTGCTGAACGAACTGGACGTCACCTGCCTGCCGGGCCAGCTGCCGGAATTCATCACCGTCGACCTGGGCAACCTGGAAGCCGGCCAATCGATCCACCTGGCCGACCTGACCCTGCCGGAAGGCGTGACCGCCGTGTCGCACGAAAACCTGACCGTCGTCACCTCGTCGGTGCCGGCTGGCGCCGCTTCGGCCGAAGCCGCTGCAGAGTAATTCCTGCACCTTGCCGCCCGGCGTGCCGGGCGACGGACGAAAACCCGCCGCGATGCGAATCCGGCGGGTTTTTTGTTGGCAGTTCAGTTCAGATCAGATCAGACCGAGCGTCAGCGCTTTCAGGGTCGCCGCCGCCCGCGTCGAACAGTCGAGCTTGCGGAAAATGCTCTCGACGTGCGTGCGCACCGTCGACGGGCTGATACCCAGCACGCGCGCCGCTTCCTTGTTGCTTTCGCCCAGGCTGATGCGGCGCAAGACCTCGGCCTCGCGCTCCGACAGCAATCCCTTGCGCGCCGGCGCGGCCGGCACGGCGCCGCCCGCCGCGGCGATCACCAGGCCCGCCGCGTCGGCGTCGAAGCGGCCCGCCGCCGCATCGGCCAGCAGCCGGCGCGCGGCCTCGTCCTGCGGCCAGGCGGCGCGCCAGGGCCGCGGCGCGCACAGGGCCGCGTAGGCGCCGGCCGCCGCCAGCAGGCGCTGCGCCAACGGCAGGGCGTCCGCCTCCAGGCCGCGGAAATAACCGCTGCCATCCAGGCGTTCGTAGATGCGCGAGGCGAGCTGCGCTTCCGCGCGCAGCGCCGGCACCTGCTCGGCGGCGCGCGCGGTCCAGTACGGCGCCAGGCGGATCCGCTCCCAGTCCGCGCCGCCCGGCTTGCCCTCGCGCTCCCACACCGTGTTCGGCACGGCGGCGCGGCCGATGCCGTGGATCAGCGCGGCGCGCCCGAGGCAGGCGCGCTGGTCCCCGGCCAGGCCGGCCAGCGCGGCGGCCCGTTCGGCCAGGTCGGCCACGCGGCGCGAATGCCCGGCCAGCCAGGGCAGCTTGAGTTCGATCAGGTCGGCCACGATGGTCAAACACACGCGCTGTACCGGCGGCGCGCCGGTGTCGTGGACCCCGGGATGCGCCGGCTGCTCCAGCGCGGCCAGCCAGGCCCGTGCGTGCGGCAGCACCGCGTCGACCAGGGCGGCCGGGTACTTGGCGTCGCGCCACGCGGCGATCATCTGCAAGCCCTCGTCCACCCCATAGGTGCGCGCGAGGATTTCCAGGTCGCCCGCCAGGCTGGTGCGGTAGACCACGGCGGGAATCGCCCCGGCGCACAAGCCGTCCGGCGTGCCGCTGCCGTCGTACCGCTCCCAGACGTGGCGCAGGCCGGTCTCGACCCCGGGCGCCAGTCCCAGCATGCGGGCGAGGTCGCCCGCCACCTCGCAATGGATGCGCGCCAGCGGCGCCACGCGGGCGACGGTCAGCGGATGGTCCGGCGGCAGCATGTGGCGCAGCATGGCGTCGCGGCCGCCCACGTCGTCGCCCAGCAGGGTCGCGAAGCCGGCGGCGTTCGCCGTGCAGCCGGACCAGCGCAGCAGCGACACCAGCCGCGCCTGCGCGCAGCCGGCGGCATCGGCGCCGTCGGCCTGCGCCACGCGCATGGCCAGGCGCGCCGCGCGCAGCGACTGGTCGGTCGGCTGGCCCATGCTGAGGTCGCCCACCATGGCGATGATGTGGACGGCGTCGTCGACGCTGACGGTATGGTCGGGTTGCATGCCGGTACTGTAGCGGCGATGTGTGCCTCAGGCAAGGCGCCGGATGGACGGGGTCGGTCGATCGACCGATACCGCCGCCGCCGCCATCTCCCTACACTGCTTCCATCGACACCGATCAACCCCTCGCAAGGAGACCATCATGAAAGCAGCGAACACCCTGAACACCCTCCGCAACCGCGTGCGCATCGCCGCCGCCGTATCGGCCGCCACCTTCGCCATCGCCGCCGGCGGCAACGCCCTGGCCGCGGCATCGGCAGCGGCCCCGGCCCCGGCACCGGCGGGCCAGCCGTCGGTCGTCATCGTGCACGGCGCCTTCGCCGACGGTTCCGACTGGGCCAAGGTGATCCCGCTGCTGCAGGCCAGGGGCATCAAGGTGACGGCCGTGCAGAATCCGCTGACCTCGCTGGCCGACGACGTCGCCGCGGCGCGCCGCGCGATCGCCAACCAGCCCGGCAAGGTGGTGCTGGTCGGCCACTCCTGGGGCGGCACCGTGATCACGGAAGCGGGTAACGACGACAAGGTCGCCAGCCTCGTCTACGTGGCCGCGTTCGCGCCGGATGCCGGCCAGGCGACCGGCGACCTGGGCAAGGACTTGCCGGTGCCCCCGGGCATCGCCAAGCTGTCCGTC
>DAMAFT010000753.1:0-2520 GCA_031995805.1 Massilia sp. | reverse complement strand
CCCCCGTCGCCGCGATCGGCGTGCGCGGCACCGACTTCACCGTGTACACCGATCAGGATACCTCGCGCGTGGCCGTGCTGACCGGCGGCGTCGTGGTCAGCGGTTTCGTCGGCGCCTGCCGTCCGGACGGCGTGGGTCCGTGCGAAGGCACGACCAGCCGCGAACTGTCGGCGGCCCAGCGCGGCCAGCTGCTGCAGGTGCAGCGTGGCCAGGCGTCGCCGCAGCTGCTGCAGGGCGGCGCGAACGCGCCGGACCTGGTGTCGCCGCCGCGGTCGGACGAGCCGGTCGCCAAGACGGGCACGGGATCCTCCTCGTCGGGGTCGGCATCCCTCGGCGCCGAGCCGTCGCTGGATCCGCGCAAGAGCCAGGCGCTGGCGCAGCTGGTGTCGAACAATGGCGGCAATGGCGGCGGGTCGACGCCGTCGCAGCCTTCGCAGCCGCAGCAGCCGGAGCAGCCATCGCAACCGCAGCAGCCGGAACAGCCTGGGCAACCGACGCAGCCGGTCGATCCGACGCCGCCGGTCACGGTGCCGGACCCGACGCCGCCGGTGGCGCAATTGCCGGACCGGCAGATCGTGTGGGGGCGGTGGACGCCGGTGGCAAACCGGATTGCCACGGTCGACCTGGCGGGCGAGCTGGGGAACGGCAGTACCTTGATTGCCGTGCGCAAGAATTATGCACTCCTGCTCACGCCCGGCGCGGATTACGTGTCCGATACGCGCGGCACGGTCGGGTTCGACCTGCGCGGCAGCGAGGCTTATATCTATCCGGATACTGTCGGCGAAAAGCCGTCGCTGGCGCAGATCAACAATGCCCACCTGACCGTCGATTTTGGCGCACGCTCGTTCTCGACCGGTTTTGACGTGCTCACGAAGGACGGCGACACCTACAAGATGCATTCCGACGGCGCCGTTGGCGCGAATGGGCGCTTGTACGGCAACGAGTTCTACAAGGCGCCGACCAATATGAGTGTCGATGGGGTACTCAGCGGGGACAAGGGTGGAACGGCTGCCTACATCTTCGAAGGCCGGGTCGATGGAGCGCATTATGTAAATGGCGCAACCTATTGGGGCGCTGCCAAACAGTAAGCTGCAAGCCGCCCAGGTAAAGAAAAAGCCACCAGACCAGGTGGCTTTTTGCTTGAAAGGTGTCACATTACCGCTTCAGGGTTTTCAGGAAATTTGTATCTGATTGTAAGGTAAAGGGCTTGTTAACTGATTCAAGCTAAGGTTTCGAGAGTATCAAGACCCTATGGATCACGATATCGACCCGAACAGGCTTTCTCGAAGAGGGAAAGCTTCAAACGATATAAGAGAGCCATTGCGCAGCAAGCAACTTTCTTTGATAATGACCCGCCGCAAAAAGCGGCCTCGAATGGCTTGCAATTTCTTTTAAGAATGTTTGAATTTGTGATGGCCATCACATATTTGCCGCGGTCCTTCTGTCATGATTCGACGCGTTGGGCTGCAGCTATCATCTTGAAGTACTGCAAGTTGAATTTTCTTGATCATTGATCTACTTAGGAGCAATACATGGCTTTCCAAAATGCCGAAGCAATCCAGAAGCTGTACGTGGCGTACTTCAACCGTCCGGCCGACTACTACGGCCTGCAGTTCTGGGACAAGGCAGTGACCGACGCCGGCACCAACGGCAGCGCAGTGCTCGCCCAGATTTCTGCTCAGTTCGCAGCCTCGGACGAGTACAAGGCAGCCTACGCCGGCATGGATCTGCGTAACACCATCAACACCATCTACAAGAACCTGTTCGGCCACAGCGCCGACGTGCCGGGCCTGGACTTCTGGACCAACGCCGTCAACTCGGGCGCCATGACCCTGAGCAACGCCGTCGAACAGATCGCTGCCGGCGCGCAAAACGCCGACAAGGTCGCCTACGCTTCGAAAGTCTCGGCTGCCACCACCTTCACCAACAGCCTGACCACCACCGACCAGATCCTGGGCTACAGCGGCGACAAGGCCAACACCGAAGCCAAGGGCTTCCTGGCCGGCGTCACCGACGCCAACTCGCTGGCTACCGCCATCGATCCGGCTAACCTGGCCATCACCATCAACGGCATCATCGGCGTCAACGCCCCGGTCGGCGACACCAAGGCCCTGACCGTCGGTATCGATAGCCTGACCGGCACCGCCAATAACGACGTGTTCAACGCCTTCGCTACCGGCGTGACCGCAAACGGCGGCAACGGCAACACCCTGAGCGCCAACGACGTCATCGACGGCGGCGCAGGCATCGACACCCTGAACATCGAAGTCGTGACTTCGACGACCGGCGGCGGCAACGACGGCACTGGCCCGTCCAGCTACAACGCTATGCAAGTCGGCACCGTGCGCAACGTCGAAATCATCAACATCGACAACACCGCCGCTGCTGTGAGCCTGTTCGGCAATGCCGACAAGATGGTCGATGCAGCCAAGTTTATCGGCGCGACCAACATCAACCAGATCTCGAAAGCCAACGGTGTCGTGAACCTGGCTGCCAGCACCACCGCCACCTTCACCAACG
>DAMAFT010000752.1:0-2520 GCA_031995805.1 Massilia sp. | reverse complement strand
CGCCGCGGTTCAGGATGCGGTGCACGTCGGCCACCATCGAGGCGATCCAGCGCATGTTGAAATCCTTGCCGCGCGGGCCGGTTTTGCCGTCCAGCATTTCGGACACGTAGCGCTGGACCGGCGGATGCCAGTGGCGCTGGTTCGACATGTTGATCGCGAATTCCTTGGTCTCTTCCGGGATCTGCATGGCCTTCTGGGTCAGCACCCAGGAACCCATCTCGCGGTCGAGCGTGAAACAGTTCACGCCGTTGCCGGTGGTGAGCACCAGCATCGTCTGCGGGCCGTAGACGGCGTAGCCGGCCGCGACCTGCTTGCTGCCTTCCTGCATGAAGTCGGCCTCGGTCGGCCTTTCCATGCCGTCCGGCGCCTTCAGCACGGAGAAGATGGTGCCGATCGAGACGTTGACGTCGATGTTCGAGGAGCCGTCGAGCGGATCGAACAGCAGCATGTATTCGCCCATCGGGTAGCGGTTCGGGATCGGGTGGATCGATTCCATTTCCTCCGACGCCATCGCGGCCAGGTGGCCGCCCCACTCGTTGGCCTCGAGCAGGATCTCGTTGGAGATCACGTCGAGCTTCTTCTGCACCTCGCCCTGGATGTTCTCGGTGTTCGCGCTGCCCAGGATATCGCCCAGGGCGCCCTTGCCGACCGAGTGCGAGATGGTCTTGCAGGCGCGCGCGACGACCTCGATCAGGAGGCGCAGCGATGCCGGGATGTTGTCGTGGAGGCGTTGTTCCTCGACGAGGTATTGCGTCAGGCTGACACGTTTCATGGTTTCTTTCGGTTCGTGTGAATGCGTTGTCGTGGTTGCGGTCGTCGGAGATGGCGGCTGCACACCGGGGTCAGAACCCTTGAAAAGCAATACCGGGCCCTGCCCCCATGCTCAATTGGCGAGGGCCTTGCTGACGACCTCGCGCACGTCGTTCGACAGCTTGTGCTGGCCGCTCACCTGCTGCAGCGCCTTCTTCATGTGTTCCTGCAGCGCCGGCGTGTAGCGGCGCCAGCGGTCCATCGCGCGCGCCAGGCGGCTGGCGACCTGCGGGTTGAGCGCGTCGAGCGCGATCACCTGTTCGGCCCAGAACGCGTAGCCGCTGCCGTCCGGCGCATGGAAGCCGACCGGGTTCCCGGCGCAGAACATCGACACCAGGCTGCGCGCGCGGTTCGGGTTGCGCAGCGTGAAGGCCTTGTGCGTCATCAGTTCGCGCACGGCGGCCACGCCGGTGGTGGGGGCCGCGGCCTGCATCGCGAACCACTTGTCGACCACCAGCGCCTCGCCCTGGAATTCGTCGTAGAAGCGCTGCAGCGCATCGGTGGCGGCCGGGGCGCGCGCATGGACCAGCGCCGCCAGCGCGGCGGCGCGGTCGGTCATGTTGCCGGCCTCGTCGAACTGGCGCTGCGCCAGCGCCAGCGCCGCCTCGTCCGGCGCCGCGCACAGGTAGGACAGCGCCAGGTTCTTCAGGGCGCGCTTGCCGATCGAGACGGCGTCCGGGCTGTACTCGCCCGGCGTCTGGTTGGCCTCGTACTGCGCCAGCAGCTCGGCGCGCAGGCGCGCGCCGATGTCGGCGCGCACGAACTGGCGCGCCATGTGGATGGCCAGCGGGTCGACCACGTCGAGCTGGTCGGCGATCATGGTTTCCGACGGCAGCAGCAGCGCCTGTTCGCGGAAGGCCGGATCGAGCGTCTCGTCCGTCAGGATCTTGCGCATGGCCTCGACGAAGACGTCGTCCAGGTCCAGCTTGACCTTGTCGGGATCGGCCGTATCGACCTGGCCCGCCAGCCTGAGCAGGCGGCTCATCGCCAGGCGCTGGCCCGCTTCCCAGCGGTTCACCGGATCGCTGTCGTGGCTGAACAGGTGCACCAGCTCGGCGTCGCTGTAGCCGTACTTCAGGATCACGGGCGCGGAAAAATCGCGCAGGATCGACGGGGTCGGCTGTTCCGTCACGCCGGTGAAGACGAAGGTCTGGTCGTGGTCCGTCAGTTCCAGCACGGCCGTGGTGCCGCACTCCTGGCCGCGAAGGACGAGCGGCAGGTCGCGGCCGTCCTGGCCCAGCAGGCCGACGGCGACGGGAATGTGGAACGGCAGCTTGTCGGCCTGGCCCGGGGTCGGCGGGCAGGACTGGCGCAGGCGCAGCGCATAGGTCTGCCGGGCGGCGTCGTAGCGCGTCTCGGCCTGCACCACCGGGGTGCCGGCCTGGCTGTACCAGCGTTCGAACTGGGCCAGGTTGCGGCCGTTCGCGTCGGCCATCGCCAGGCGGAAGTCGTCGCAGGTGACGGCCTGCTCGTCGTGGCGCTGGAAGTACAGGTCCATGCCCTTGCGGAAGCCGTCGCGGCCCAGCAGGGTCTGGTACATGCGCACGACCTCGGCGCCCTTCTCGTAGACCGTGACCGTATAAAAATTGTTGATCTCGACGAAGGAATCGGGGCGGACCGGATGCGCCATCGGGCCGGCGTCCTCGGGGAACTGGGCCTGGCGCAGCGTGCGCACCTGGTCGATGCGGGTGACGGCGCGGCCGGTCGGCG
>DAMAFT010000751.1:0-2528 GCA_031995805.1 Massilia sp. | reverse complement strand
CGTCGCCGCAGACCAGCGCATCCGGCCGCCGCTCGCCCAGCACGATGCCCGCGCACAGGCGTTCGCCCTCGGCCAGCGACGGCGCCTCGGCGTCGAACACGTCCGCGTCGAGCCCGGCGCCGGCCAGGCAATCGCGCAGCCCGGCCAGCCGGCGCGCATGGCCGGCCGTCGCCGCGCAACCCAGCCAGGCGATGCGGCGGTGCCCCAGCATCAGGAGGTGGCGCGCCAGCATGCAGGCGCCGGCATGGTCGGCGCCGGCCGGCGCGGGTTGCGCCGGGCCGGCGTCGCCGATGACCACCAGCGGCTTGCCCATGGCGGCCAGCCAGTCCGGCGCCCGCTCCGCCGCGAGCAGGCCATCCACGCGCGCGTCCAGTCCCGGCGGCATGCGCGCGGCGGCGCCGTCGACCAGCAGGACGGCATGCCCCTGTTCGCCGGCGATGCGGGCCGCACCCTTGAGGATGGCGGCGGCGTGCGCATCGGCGAGGTCGGGCAGCGCGATGCCGACCGCGCCGGTGCGCCCCGTGATCATCGAGCGCGCCAGCGGATTGGTGCGGTAGCCCAGGCTGGCGACCGCGGCCCCGATTGCCGCTTCCACCGCCGGCGAGAAGCGCTGGACGCCGTTGATGAACTTCGACACCGTGGCGGTCGAGACCCGGGCGGCGGCGGCCACGTCGTGGATGGTCGGGGCGGTGGTTTTCATCGGCGGGCGGGGCGGTCCGGATGGGAGGGTGGCGTCGATCGTAGCATGCGCGGGTGCCCCGGGCCGCCACGAACGGCATGAAGCCGAGCGCCGAAGGGTAGACACCTGGCCTGGAGCGCGGCCAATCGCAATCCCTGCCTGCCGGGGTTCTTTTCCGCCTGCGCGATCCCCGCCTGACGCCCGTGCGCTTATGACCTGGACGTCGAACCGACTGGTCGTCGGCGATGCACGGGTCGGCGCATTTGACTGGAGCGCCGTCGCGCTATCGCCTAAGGTCGGAGCATTCGATCGGTGGTCCAAACTGGGGGAACGTATGTCAGGCAAGAAGAAGGTTGTTGCAGGCGTCGTATTGGGAATCCTGTTGTCGTGTTCCGTCTTCGCGGCGCCGGACACTGCGTTGAGCGCGTCCGATCGCGCCGCGATCGTGCAGAAGCTGGCAGCGGAACTGAACGCGAACTACATCGATCCCGCCGTGGCCGAACGGGTCGGCACCGCGATCGCCAGGAAGCATGCCGACGGCGGCTACGCCTCCGCCGCCAGTGCGGAGGCGTTCAGCGACGCGCTCGCAAACGACCTGCGCGCAGCCAGCGGCGACCTGCATTTCGGCGCCCGGGTCGACGCACGTGTCGACCAGCCCGGCGCCGCCGCCGTGGACCGCCGCATCCAGATGGCCGAGGCGCGCGACAGGGCGGCGCGCCAGGGTTACGGCATCGAAAAGATCGAACGCCTGCCCGGCAACGTCGGCTATGTCGAGCTGCGCGGCTTCGGCCCCACGCCGTTCGTCGGCCCGGCATACACGGCGGCGCTGTCGCTCATGGAAGGAACGGAAGCGCTGATCCTCGACCTGCGCCGCAACGGCGGCGGGAGTCCGGACAGCGTGGCCTACCTGATGAGCCATTTCTTCCCGCTCGGCGACCAGCGTCACCTGATCGACATCTACAATCGCGCGACCGATACGACGCAGCAGATATGGACCGTGCCGGCGGTCGCGCAGCGCTACGACAAGCCGGTGTACGTGCTGACCTCGGCCCGCACGTTTTCCGGCGGCGAGGACTGCGCTTATGACTTCCAGGCGCACAAGCGCGGAACCCTGGTCGGCGAGACGACCGGCGGTGGCTCCAATCCGGTGGGCTGGTTCGGCGTGGGGCACGGCATCGTCGTCGCGATCCCGAGCGCGCGCACGACCAATGCCGTCACCAAGACCAACTGGGAACACGTGGGCGTAAAGCCGGACATCGCCGTGCCCGCGGCGCAGGCGCTGCAGACGGCCTACGCCGCCATCCTGCGGACGCAGGTTGCCGCCGCCAAGGACGACACCGAGCGCACGAAACTGCAGCGCCTGCTTGCGATGGCGGAAAACGGGGAGAGCGAGAAGCCGATCTATACGCTCAGGGGGGAGCGTTGACTGAATCGGTGCGCGTGCGGAACCCGCCCGTCCTGGCCGCCTGCAATGCGCTCGACGGCCTTCACGGCATGGTGTGCCACGTGAACGCGGCGTTGGTGCGATACATGATGCAGTCGCTGGACTGATCGTCCTTGATGACTAAAGTACGGCGGCATCCGGTCGATTCCTGTCGTTCAGGGCATAGCAGCTTTCGACCCATACCGGACGTACACGCTATGCTTCAATTCGACAGCGCCTGCATAAGTTCAGCTGCCGCGATAAATCTATTTTATTGGTCCCGGGGATGGGTTGGCCAATCTCGGCCGTTTGGTTCAGCATAGCAGGTTGCCCAGCTGGAAAATTCACGAACGGTCACGACGGGCAGCAATCGACCCGAAGCGGACTGACAAATAGAAGGTCTGCATGTTCTGCCAGAATACTGAT
>DAMAFT010000750.1:0-2531 GCA_031995805.1 Massilia sp. | reverse complement strand
CGGTCAGCTCGGACGGGAACAGGTCGAATTCGGGGCTGCGCGCATCGCTGGTGGACGCCTGCTCGCGGCCGTTCAGCAGCGCGCCGTTGAAGCTGGGCGACAGGCCGCGCACGCTGACGTCGGTGGCCTTGCCGTTGGTCTTGTTGCGCTGCGTGGTCACGCCCGGCAGGCGCGACACCGATTCGGCCACGCTGGTGTCGGGCAGCTTGCCGATGTCCTCGGCCGACACGGCTTCGACGATCGACGTCGCATTCTTCTTCAGCGAGATCGCCGCCTCGATGCCGGTGCGGATGCCCGACACGGTAACGCGCGCGATGTCCGGCTGGGCCGGCACGGCACCGCCGGGACGGATCGCGGGTTCGTCCTGGACGGCGGGTGCGCCGGCCTGCTGCACGGGCTTGTCCGGATCGGCAGCCTGGCCGGTTTCCTGGGCAGAGGCGATGCCGCACAGGAGGATGGCGCAGGCAGCGGCGAGGGGATGCAGGGCAAAGCGCCGGGTGCCGGCATGGCGCCCTGGGGTCATAGTCGTCATGGTGTCTCTCGTTATTATGGAAGTGAAGCCGGCGAAGCTCCCCGGCAGCGAGGCAATGATGCGGACGCGCTTCCGGCGCGTCAAAAGCGATATCGCCGCGTCATGAATCTGGCGTGAAGATTGGCCCGCGCCCACCCGCCGGTGCTGTATGGAAGATTTGCAATGCCTGAGCCGCCGCCATCTTGGATTTGCCGCGATGCTCTTGCGGCGATACGAGATTTGCATTTCCAGGAAAAAGTGCAAATCTTGTTCGTACCGTCAAGACGCCGCGGCACGCCGGTCCGCCCTGAAGGCAACGTAAAGATTGCACCTCCGCCGGCAGCCCCGCCGCGCCGGGCCGGCTGTTACACTGGCGCCATGAAAATCCTGATGGTGGAAGACGACCTGTCGATCGGCCGCGCGCTGCTGTCCGTGTTCCAGGACCATGGCCACGGCGTGGTGTGGTGCCGGCTGGCGGCGCACGCGATGGAAAGGACGCTGGCCGAACATTTCGACGCGATGCTGCTGGACCTCGGCCTGCCCGACGGCGACGGTACCGACCTGCTGCGCGAGATGCGCGCGCGCCGCCTCGGCCTGCCGGTCCTGATCATCACCGCGCGCGACAGCCTGGAAGACCGCCTGAAGGGCTTCGACCTGGGCGCCGACGACTACCTGATCAAGCCCTTCGACATCCCGGAGCTGCTGGTGCGCCTGCGCGCCATCGTGCGCCGCGCCAGCGGCACGGTGGAGCGCGGCGAGCAGTTGTGGCAGGTGGGCGAGCTGGTGCTGGACGAAGGCAGCATGCACGTCACCCGCGCCGGCAGCCCGGTGGCGCTGTCGCCGACCGAATACGCGCTGCTGCTCACCCTCGTCAAGCAGGCCGGCCGCGTCCTCACGCGCGCCGACCTCGAACGCCGGGTGCTGCCGCACAGCGAAGGCCAGACGCTCGACGTCCACATCTACAACCTGCGCCGCAAGATCGGCGAAGGCATGATCCGCACCGTGCGCGGCGTCGGCTACGTGATCCAGCGCGAGGCCGCGTGATGGTCGCGACCCGGCCGGTGCATCCATCTTCCCTGTTCCGGCGCCTGATGCTGGGCTTTTCCGGCGTGATCGTGATCGTGTTCCTGCTGGGCCTGGCCTACGTGCTGCAGGATGCGCGCATCACCCAGCGCGCCCGCACCGCCGCGGAAAACGCGGCGCACGCGCGCGAGGCGCTGCTGCACCTGGCGCTGCTGGCGGACCGCCCGCAGGCGCTGGTGGCGGCGGCGCACGAACTGGAAGCCGTGCGCGAGCACATGTTCGCGACGCTCGACTACCATTCCCGGGTCCGCCTGCGCGTGTGGCGGGCCGGCCGCCTGCTGGTCGATTCGCGACCCGGCCTGCCCGACGTGCTGCCGACGCCGGACCAGGTGCGCCTGCTGCGCGAGAACGGCTGGGTGAGCTCGGTCGAACGCGACGCCGCCAGCGGCCTCGTGGTCGAGCGCAGCCACGAGGTCGACGACCTGTGGATGCTGTCGATGTCGGGCATCAGCTTCCTGGCCTCTTCCACCGTGTTCAGCCTGCCCCTGCTGCTGTTGCCGGCCTGGCTGATCGTCGGCATCGGCCTGCGCCCGCTACGCTCGATCGCCGACGCCATCGAGCAGCGCGCCGTGTCCGACCTCACGGCCCTGCCGGCCTCGCCCTACCGCGAACTGTCGCCGCTAGTCGACGCCATCAACCGCCTGATGAAGCGCCTGAGCGAGCGCATCGAGCGCGAGCACCAGTTCCTGACCGACGCCGCGCACGAGCTGAAGACGCCGCTGGTGGCGGTCCAGATCAACGCCCACGTGCTGCTGAGCCGCTGCGACCCCGAGACGCGCGCGCGCTGCGCCGACGCCGAGGCCGGCCTGCGCGACGGCGTCGAGCGCGCCACCCGCATGGTGCACCAGTTGCTGGCGCTGGAGCGCGCCCAGGAGGAGCCGCCGACCAACCCGCTGCAGCCGCTCGACCTGGGCGCGCTGGTGCGCGACCGCCTGGC
>DAMAFT010000749.1:0-2551 GCA_031995805.1 Massilia sp. | reverse complement strand
CGGTACACGCCGTCACGGTTCCTCCCAGCTTACAGAAATGTAATCTCTCCGCCCGCCTCCCGTCATCCGCCTTGGTGCACAATAGCGAAAACATCCATCCAGCCGACCACTCGCATGACCAAGATCCTCCTGGTAGAAGACCAGGCCACCGCCGCCGCCTACCTCTCGCAAGGCCTCAAGGAAGAAGGCATGGTGGTCGACGTCGCCGTGAACGGCCCGGACGGGCTGCACCAGCTGCTGACGGCCGACTACGACCTCGCCATCCTCGACGTGATGCTGCCCGGCCTGGACGGCTGGACGATCCTGGAGACGGCGCGGCGCGCGCGGCGCCAGACGCCGGTGCTGTTCCTGACGGCGCGCGACGCCATCGACGACCGCGTGCGCGGCCTCGACCTGGGCGCCGACGACTACCTCGTCAAGCCGTTCGCCTTCAGCGAACTGCTGGCGCGCATCCGGGTCATCCTGCGCCGCAACGACCGGTCGTCGTCCCACGTCGAGCCGATGCTGTACCAGATGGCGGACCTGACGCTGGACGTGCTCAGGCACCGCGCCAACCGCGGCAACGAGCGGCTCGACCTGACGCCGAAGGAATTCGCCCTGCTGCTGCTGCTGATCCGGCGCGCGGGCGAGGTGCAGTCGCGCACCGTCATCGCCGAGCAGGTCTGGGACATGCATTTCGATTCGGAGACGAACGTCGTCGAAGTCGCCATCCGGCGCCTGCGCACCAAGCTGGACGACCCGTATCCGCTGAAGCTGCTGCACACCGTCCGCGGAGTGGGCTATGTCCTCGAAGTCCGCGACTGAGCCGCGCGGGCGCGGCGCCTGGTCGCTGACGCTGCGCATGAGCGTCTTCGTCAGCGTGGCCATCACCGTCATCGTGCTGGGCGTGTCCGCCATGATGTATTCCGAACTGGTGCGCCAGTTGCACGACAAGGAAGAAACCGAGCTGCGCGAAGACCTGCAGATCCAGCGCGACACGCTCGAATACCTGGTCGGGCGGCGCATCGCGCCCACGCAGTGGCAGTACGAATGGCGCGAATACCAGGACGCCTTCCAGAGATTCGCCTGGCAGTTGCTGACGCCCGAGCGCGCGGTGCGGGCGGGCTCCCCCAACCCGGCGCCATTCGCGGACGCGCTGGCGGCGCCGGTGCGGGCCGGAGCGTTCAGCCGCGTCGCGCAGCGCCGCGGCGGCCGCGCCTTCCTGGTGCTGGACATGCCGGTCGATACGCGCGGCCCGGAAGCCATCGAGATCAACGGCCCGGCGCTCGGCGCCAAGGGCGCCGTCCTGCGCGGCGTGCTGGACGTCAGCCGCAACGAGGAACTGCTGGCCGCCTACCGCAACAAGCTGACGGCCGTCATCGGCATCGCCGTCCTCGCCTCCGCCGGCCTGGCCTGGCTGCTGGCACGGCGCGGCCTGGAGCCGGTACGCGCGATGTCGCTGGAAATCGGCCGCATCAACGCGGAAAAGCTGCATGCGCGCATTGCCCGCGAAGACTGGCCGGCCGAACTGCGCGTGCTGGCCGGCAGCTTCGACGACATGCTGGCCCGGCTCGAGCGCTCGTTCGAGCAACTGACGCGCTTCTCGTCCGACATCGCGCACGAATTCCGTTCGCCCGTGAACAACCTGGTCGCCGCCGCCAGCGTGACGCTGGCGCGCGCGCGCACGCCGGCGGAATACCAGGCCACGCTCGAAGTGGTGGTGGAAGAAGGCGGACGCCTGTCGCGCATGGTCGCCAGCATGCTGTTCCTGGCGCGCGCCGACAACGCCGAGCAGCACGTCCGCGCCGAGCCGATGTCGCTGGCCGACGAATTCCGCAAGCTGGTCGAGTTCTACGACATCGCCGCCGACGAACAGGGCGTGACGCTGCTCGCGCACGGCGATGGCGAACTGGTCGCCGACCCGCTGCTGGTGCGCCGGGCGCTGTCGAACCTCCTGTCGAACGCGCTGCGCTACACGCCGCGCGGCGGGACCGTGCGCCTGGCCGCGCAGCAGCGTCGCAACGAGGTCGCCATATCCGTCGACGACGACGGCGTCGGCATCCCCCCCGAGCACCTGCCCCACCTGTTCGACCGCTTCTACCGCGTCGATCCCGCGCGCAGCGCAACCGACAGCTCCGGGCTGGGCCTGGCCGTGGTGCGCTCCATCGTCGACCTGCACGGCGGACGGGCGGAAGTCGCCAGCACGCCCGGCAAGGGCAGCACGTTTACGCTGTATTTCCCGCAATCGCCGCCGGCGCCCGGTCCGGCGGCCTCCGCCCCGGCTGTCGCCGACACGCTCGACGGACGCACCTGACCCCTGGCGCGGGCGCGCCGCGGGGCTGCCCCGCGCAGGCCAGCGGCCCGGCGCGCCCAGTCATCCGACCACGCATCATCCTGCCCATGCATTCCATGACCAATGACCTTCCCTGCCCGCCGTCGACACCGGAGATTTCCGTCGTCATCCCGGTCTACAACGAAGAAGCCGGCCTGGCCGACCTGTTCGCGCGCCTGTACCCGGCGCTGGACGCCCTGGGCCTGCCCTACGAGATCGTGTTCGTCAACGACGGCAGCC
>DAMAFT010000748.1:0-2553 GCA_031995805.1 Massilia sp. | reverse complement strand
CGGCCATAATTCTTGCTTTCTCGCAATTCAAGCCTATCCTGAGGCATAATGACCCTGGTGGAAGCAGGGGTGTTGCACCACGCCCACGCAAATGTCACATCGCGTCAATATTTGTGTGAAATGCGTTCCGCTGGTAGGGAAGGTTTCTATACTGCAAGTCTCATGTCGATTTCTGGCCACGTGTTCTCATGATTAAAAACATCAGCATCAAAGCCCGCCTGATTTTCATCATCACCCTGCTGGGTGCGGAATTGATCATCGGCGCCGCCGTCGGTTTGTTCAGCCTCAGCCATGCCAATACCGGCCTGCAGTCGCTGTACGCCAACAGCATCGTCTGCCTCGGCCAGCTCGACCAGATCGTGCGCCGCCTGGACATGAACCAGGCCAACATCGCCCGCGCGCTCAGCGCGGAACCGGCGCGCGTGCCGGCGCTGCTCGACGAGGTCGAGCGCAACAACGTGGCGATCGCGGCGCAGTGGAAGGCCTATACGGCGACCGCCATGGTCGACCACGAGCGCGAGACCGGCGAGCGCTTCGCCGCGGCGCGCGACAAGTTCATGGCCGAGGCGCAGGCGCCGGCCGTCGCCGCCCTGCGCGCGGGCGATACGGCCGCCGCCGCCGCCATCGTGCACGGCACGATGGACACGCTGTTCGCCCCGGCGCGCGCCGGGATCGACGAACTGATCCAGATCCAGCTGAACCAGGCCGACATCGCCCGCAAGGAATCGCAATCGACCTACGAGATGGTGCGCCTGGTGTGCCTGAGCGGCATGGTGCTGGGCCTGATCCTGGCCGCCATCATCGGCGCCATGCTGGTGCGCGGCATCGTCCGTCCGCTGGACGAGGCGGTGCGCGTGGCCGGCGCCGTCGCCGCCGGCGACCTGACCCAGGACATCGCGATCGAGGCCAACGACGAGACCGGCCGCCTGATGCGTTCGCTGGACGACATGAACAACGGCCTGGCCGGCATCGTCGGCCGCGTGCGTACCGGCACCGACACCATCGCCACCGCCGCCAGCCAGATCGCGGCCGGCAACCTCGACCTGTCGGCCCGCACCGAGCAGCAGGCCGCCTCGCTGGAGCAGACCGCGTCGTCGATGGAAGAGCTGACCTCGACGGTCAAGCAGAACGCCGACAATGCGCGCCAGGCCAACGTGCTGGCCGTGTCGGCGTCGGACGTCGCCGCCAAGGGCGGCACGGTGATGACGGAAGTCGTGACGACGATGGGCGAGATCAATTCCTCGGCCACCCGCATCGCCGACATCATCAACGTCATCGACGGCATCTCGTTCCAGACCAATATCCTGGCGCTGAACGCGGCCGTCGAGGCGGCGCGTGCCGGCGAGCAGGGCCGCGGCTTCGCGGTCGTCGCCGGCGAGGTGCGCACGCTGGCCCAGCGCAGCGCCGCCGCCGCCAAGGAAATCAAGCAGCTGATCGACGACTCGGTCGACAAGGTCAACCACGGTTCCGAACTGGTCGACCAGGCCGGCGCGACGATGGGCGAGATCGTCCAGAGCGTCAGCCGCGTGACGGCCATCATGACCGAGATCATGAACGCCAGCCAGGAACAGACCGCCGGCATCGAGCAGGTGAACCAGGCGATCGTCCAGATGGACCAGGCCACGCAGCAGAATGCCGCGCTGGTCGAGCAGGCCTCGGCCGCGGCGCAGGCGCTGCGCGAGGAAGCCGAGGAACTGGCGCGCACCGTGGGCATCTTCAACCTCAAGCGCCACGCCGCCACTGCCGCCCGCACGACGGCGCTGGCGCCGGTGGGCGGCGCCGGGCGCCACGCGGTGCCGTCGATCGCGGCCTGACGGCGCTCGTCGGCGCCCCGCACGCTCCGTCGCGGGGGTGACGTCGTTTACGCGCGCGTGGCCAGATAGGTTCCGTGGTCCGGCATCCCCGCCGCCGCCTGGGCGATCATGTCGCGCAGCCCGGCGAAGTGGCCGTGCAGGTGGCGCAGGTCGGCGTCGTCGACGAACGGATCGTAGCGCTTCGGCACCACGCCCAGCCCGAACAGCATGGCCACGAACGACGGTTCGGCGAAGCCGTCGCGGTCGAGGATCGTCACGCGGCCGGTCTCGCGGAACAACTCGATCTGGTGGCGCAGCGAATCCGGGATCTCCATGGCCGCGCAGTGGCGCCAGAAGGCGCTGTCGGTGCGCGCGGTCAGCTTGTAGTGCAGGATGATGAAATCGCGCACCGACTCGTAGCGCACCGCCATCGCGCGGTTGAATTCGTCCGCCAGCTCGGGGCGGAAATCCCGGTCCGGCCACAGTTCGAGCAGCTTGCCGACGGCCGTCTCGATCAGGTGGATGCTGGTCGATTCCAGCGGCTCGACGAAGCCGGCCGACAGGCCCACCGCCACGCAGTTGCCGATCCAGGATTTGCGGCGCCGTCCGGTGACGAAGCGCAGCTGGCGCGGTTCGTCCAGCGCCGCGCCGTCGAGGCCGGCCAGCAGGTCGTGCCGCGCCTGCTCGTCGCTGGTGAAGGCGTCGCTGTAGACGTGGCCGTTGCCGGTGCGGTGCTGCAGCGGGATGCGCCAGGTCCAGC
>DAMAFT010000747.1:0-2567 GCA_031995805.1 Massilia sp. | reverse complement strand
TGCCCCCACTGCAGGTAGCAGACGGTGACGGGCATGCCGTGCCGTGCGCAGTAGTCGATCCAGCGCAGCTGGTTGTCCTGCAGGCGGTCGCCCGGTCCCTTCACCTCGATCATGCAGTAGCGCTTGTCCCGCGGCCAGAACTGGATGAGGTCGGGAAAGCCGGTGCGGTTGTCGCGCACGTCCTGCAGGATGCGCTCGAACCACAGCTTCAGGTGGGCGGCCGGGATGCAGTCGAGCGCCAGTTCGATGACGTCGCGTTCCAGCCAGTCCCAGGACACGAAGGGCGACTGCAGGCCGGCCTTTTCCGCGTGGGTCGCCAGGATGGCGGCGCGGTGGCTGCCGTCGTCCAGCAGCGCCAGGCAGGCGTCGAACTCGGCCCGCCGGCGCGCATGGAAGTCGGCGCTGTACAGGTCGGCCGGGCCGCGGTGGAACGGGTGGAAGAAGGCACCGGGGATCGCCGCGAACACGGCGCGCCAGCACAGCAGGCCGAACAGGGTGTTCGCCAGCGCGTTCTCGACGTAGAACACGGGAGCCTCGTCGCGCCGCAGGTGTTCCAGCACGACGCCCTCGACGCGCAGCCCGGCGTGCGGCGGCAGCACCAGGTCGAGCCGGTCGACCCCCGTGGCGCGCCGGGCCGGCCACTTGGGATGGCCGAGCTTGCGCGCCAGGCGCGGGCCGATGCGCAGCAGCTGCTGGCGCTCGGCCTCGCTTTCCGGCGCGGCGCTGGCGGCTTCGAACAATGCATGGGCGAGGTCGAAGCGCTCGTGCTTTTCCAGCACGCGGATCGCGCGGCCGCGCGCGCCGGGATAGCGGCAATCGGCGTAGGTGGCGTAGGCGCGGTCCCAGTCCTTTTCTTTTTCGAACAGCTGGCCGAGCTGGAACATCAGGCGCTCGCGCCGGCTGTCCAGCCAGGGATTGTCGAAGCCGCCGGCCGGCACCGCGGCCAGCAGGTCGGGCAGGATGTCGGCCGCCGCCTCGCCGGCGTAGTAGCGTTCCTTGCAGGCGTGCAGGCGCAGGTAGTGCTCGATGTCGGCGCGGGTGCGGAAGCCGCGCGAGACCGGCGAGAATTCGACGCGCTCGTAGCGGAACAGGCCGAGGTCGGACAGCACGAATTCCGTCCAGTCCTGGCTCAGGTTGCCGAAGAAAAGCAGGCGCAGGCGGTCGCACAGCGGCTGCACCAGCAGGCGCAGCGCGACGTCGCCGCCAGGGCAGGCCTGCATCCAGTGCGAGAACGGGCGCGCGCCGGCGTGCGCGGGATCGGCGCGCAGCGCTTCCAGCTGTTCGGGCTTGCGCGCGGATTTCAAGGGGCCGGCCAGGCCGAAGGCCTGCACCAGCTCCGGCTTGACCAGCAGTTCGAACAGTTCGTCGAGGTCGACGGCCGGATCGAGTTCGATCCAGCCGCCCGGCAGCAGCGCGCGGGCGGCCTCGACCGGGCAACCGATCTCGGCGTAGTTGAGCTTGCTGGCGCGGAACAGCGTGCCCTTGCGCATCGCCAGGCGCACGAACAGGGCGCGCGCCGCACGCGGCAGCGCCGGGAAGGCGGCGATGAAGGCGTGTTCCTCGTCGACCAGCAGGTCGGCGTAGCGTTCGGCGGTCCAGTCCAGCACGCGCTGGAAGTTATCCAGGTAATAAAACTCGTTTTCCAGAACCCTGATCATCGCCAAACCATCGCCAACTGTATTTTTGTACAGTATAACGGTGCGCGCGGCCGGGACCCAGCGCTTTCGCTGCCGGCGGCGGGCGGGCGTGGCTTTTTGGGCACCTGCTGCCTGGTCCCGTCGCAGCGCTTGTTTTTATCGCATCGCTACCCGGGCGTCAGGGCCGGTCCGGCATCCTTGGGCCGCAGGAGCGGTCGGCGCAGGTCGCGCCCTGGCTTTCCTGTTCTCCGGTTCGGCCGGTGTGCTGGATGATGGCCGTGATCAGGGCGACGTCGCCATCGACGGCGGGCGCCGGGTTGGCCGTTGCGGTAGCGCGGCGCGGGCGGGTGGGCACGCCGGCGCGCGCCATGGACGACGGCGCGGGGCGTTGCATGGCCGGCGGCCGGCCGGGAACGCCGCGCGCGCCCGCCGTCGGTGCGCCGGAGCCGCCGGCACCTTGCATGCGCGGCGGCGGCGGAGGCGCGCCGTCGCGACCGAAGCCGGATGCGCCTGGTGGCGCGGGCGGCGGCGGTGCGGGCACGCCGGGGGCGGCCGCCAGGCGATCCTGCCGCGCGGCCAGGTCGATGACGGTGGCGCGGCCGGCGGGTGGCTGCGTCGTCTGCGACGACGGGGCGGCTGGGAACGGCGCCAAGGCGAGCGCGGGGGACGGGACGGCGGATAGCGCCGCTGGGCTCGCCGGCACGATATGGCCGGCGGGCGGCCGGTTGCCGGCCATGTCCGCGGCGTTGCCGTGGGCGGCTTCGGCGCGGATGCGGGCGGCTTCGGCGTCCAGCGCGGCGTTCGCCGCCGTGTGTGCAGGCGTGTCCGGCGGTTCGTTGGCCGGCGGTTCGTTGGCGGCGAGGGCGGCATCGGCGCCGTCGCCGCCCGGGTGGCGCGCGCCCGTGCCGTCGTGGGCCAGCCAGGCCAGCG
>DAMAFT010000746.1:0-2571 GCA_031995805.1 Massilia sp. | reverse complement strand
TGGCCAGGTCCAGGCGCTCGCGCGATGTCCGGCAAGATCCTGCTGTCGCGCAAGCGCCTGGACCTGGCCATGCTGGTCTCGAGCTGCCTCGATACCTTCCGCGCCACCGGGCGCATGTCCGGCTACGGCATCGAGACGCAGTTGCAGGCCGGCTGGGTCGACGGCGACGCCACCCGGCTGGAACAGATCGCCAGCAACCTGATCGACAATGCCCTGAAATACACGCCTGCCGGCGGGCGCATCGAGATCGCCGTCGCGCACGACGGCGCCGATGTGGTGCTGCGCGTGCGCGACTCGGGCGTGGGCATCGCCTCCGACCTGTTGCCGCACGTGTTCGACGTGTTCGTGCAGGGCGCCATCTCGATCGACCGTTCGCAGGGCGGCCTGGGCATCGGCCTGTCGCTGGTGCGCCGCCTGGTCGAGCTGCACGGCGGCAGCGTCAGCGCCGGCAGTCCGGGCACGGGCGCCGGCAGCACGTTCGAGATCCGCCTGCCGCGCGCCGCGGCGCTGGAGTGCCCGGAGGTGCCGGTGCGCGCCGACGCGGCGCCGGCCGGCAAGCCGACCGTGCTGCTGATCGAGGACAACGACGACGGCCGCGAGATGATGGCGACCATGCTCGGCTCCTTCGGCTACCCGGTGCTGCAGGCCGCCGACGGCATCGAAGGCGTGCGGGTGGCGCTGGCCGAGCGGCCGGCCGTCGCCCTGGTCGACATCGGCCTGCCCGGCATCGACGGCTACGAAGTGGCACGGCGCCTGCGCCGCGACGCTGCGACGCGCGCCATCCGCCTCATCGCCCTCACCGGCTACGGCCTGGCCGAAGACCAGCGGCGCGTGCTGGACGCGGGCTTCGACCTGCACCTGGTCAAGCCGGTCGACCTCGAGGCGCTGCTGGCCCAGCTCGACGCCGCCGCCGCGGTGCCGGCCGCGGCGCAGGGCCAGCCGGCGCCGGCGGCTTGACGACTTACAGCGTCGCCAGCAGTTCCTGCTTGCGCATGGCCATTTCCTGGCCCAGCGCCACCAGGTCCAGGCCGCTCTTCTGCGCCTTCGGGAACATCTCTTCCTCTTCTTCCTTGACGTGGTGCTCGATCTGCTCACCCAGGACCTTGACCTTGGCGTCGTACAGGTCGTCGTCCGGCTGCATTTCCTGCAGCTGGCGGATCAGGTCCTTGGCCGAGGCATGCTCGACGACGGCTTCGTCGACCATGTCCTCGCCGTCCTTGATGGCTTCACGCACGGCCGGATAGAAGATTTCCTCCTCGATCGTCGTGTGGGCCAGCAGGGCCTTGCAGATCTTGTCCTTGAGTTTTTCCTTGGCCACCTTGGCGCGGTCGCCGAGCTGGTCGAACTGCTCGAACATGTCGGACACCTCGCGGTGTTCCTCGGTCAGCATGGCGACGGCATCCTGGACGCCGGGCATGGCGGCGGCGCTGGCGCGGCCGGTGGTAGTTTGCTTGCTTGGCATGGTATTTCCCTTTCAGTGTGGGGCTGATGGAGTCTCCAGCATGCGCCGAAATACCGGCGCCGACGGTTCGGCAACACACAGTCGATTCCTGCGCGCCACCTGCCGGCAAGCTGTTGTATCATCCAAGGAAACATAAATTGGTTGCTTTCATGAAAGTTCCGGCATCCCGACAATCCGCTTCCGAGCAGGACGACCCCGCGGCGCGCGCTGCCGAGCTGGCCGAACTGCTGGGCCACCTGACCACCTGCTGGGACGAAGAGCGGCGCCTGCTGGCGCGTCGCCTGCACGACAGCCTGGGCTCGTCGATGACGGCGCTGACCATGCACCTGGGCCTGCTGACCCAGCACCTGCACGAACAGCCGCAGCGCGACCGCGCCGGCCAGATGAAGCAGTTGCTGAACACCATCATCGAAACCAACCGCAAGATGCAGCTGACCTTGTGGAACGACAAGCTGGAATTCCTCGGCCCCAAGGCGGCGATCGCGGAACTGGTGAGCGACTGGGGCCGCGAGCACGGCATCAAGGCGCGCGCCAGCCTGCCCGACGAGGATCCCGACTATTCGCGCGCCCAGGGCGTGGCCCTGCTACGCGGCGCCGAGGAAGGCTTGCGCAACGTGCTCGCGCACGCCCAGGCGACCGAGGTCGACGTGATCCTCGACGACGACGGCGACCAGGCCATGCTGACGGTGCGCGACAATGGCGTGGGCCCGGGCGGCGCGCCGGCGCCGGCCGGCCGCAGCTGCCACGGCTTGCGCCTGCTGCGCGAACGGGCGCGCATGCTGGGCGGCACCCTCACGCTGGGCCCGGCGCCGGACGGCAAGGGCGCGGCGCTGACGCTGGTGTTGCCGAAGCAGCAGGGCTGAACGCGGCAAACCCTCGGCGCCCCCGCGCACGCGGGGACGACAGCCATCAGTGCAGCTTGACAATCGGCGTCGTGCGCCGGATCAGGAACCTTCCCAGCGCCATCACCCCGGTCCGCATCGTCCCCAGCACCGCCTTGTGGTGCAGCAGGTGCAGGCGCAGGTAGCACAAGCGCGCCATCATCCCCTCGACGCACCAGCTCGCCCCGCGCAGCGAGCCCATCAGGCTGCCGACCGTCGTCTGGTGGC
>DAMAFT010000745.1:0-2576 GCA_031995805.1 Massilia sp. | reverse complement strand
CCGCAGGCGCACATCAGGGAGATGGTGGCGGTGCCGCGCGTGGTGGCCCATTCGTTGCCGCCCCACAGGTATTGCGCGCCCAGCCCGAAGTAGGCGAAGTTGTACAGCCCGAGGCCGCCGATCAGCAGCGCGTACTTGGCGAACAGGGTCTGGCGCAGGTTGACCGCCTGGGCCAGGCTGTACAGCAGCAGGCACAGGGTCAGGCCGGCCAGCAGGCCCTGCAGCATCTGCTCGTCGAGCTCCCGACCGAGGAAGGTATCGGGGCGCTCGAAGCTGAGCGGCAGGATCTTCGGCCCGTTGGTGTCGACGCGCAGCAGGACCTCGTAGCGCGCGCCCGGCTCCAGGGTCAGGCCGAAGGCGGCCACGCGGCCGCCCAGCGCGCCCTGCGCGGCCTGGCCGGTGCCGGCCACCGCGTGCTGCTCGATGCGGCCGGCGCGCGCCAGGTACAGGTCGACGCGGTTGAGCAGGCCGAAATCGACCTTCGCGATCCAGCGGCCGTCGCCGCCGTCCTCGACCTGCAGGGGGACGCGCAGCCATACGGGACCCTTTTCCATGCCGAGTGTGGCGTAGGCGCCGGACGGCGTCGCGAAGCGCTCCGGCGCGGCCAGCACTTCCGTGGCCTGCATCCGTCCGTCGGGGTCGGGCAGCACGGCGACCGCCGGCCAGGCCTCGACGTGCGCCAGGCGCTCGTCCAGTACGAGCGGGGCGCTGGACGCCACCGGGATGCCTGCCGCACTGCCTGGCGCCGGCAGGACCGACAGCGCCAGGCATTGCAGCAGGCACATCGTCAACCATCGCGACAGGCGGCTCATCGCGCCGGTCCTTCCGCGCGGCCGGTCAGGAGCGCTTCGAGCCGCGCCATCCAGCGCGGCGCGCGCGGATCGGCATGCCAGCTGCGCACCGTGGCGTTCACCTGGTCGAGCAGGGCGTCGGGCAGCTTGAGCGGGCGGGTCTGGTCCATCAGCAGGCGCACCGTCAGGTGATAGCCGAGTACGCGCGTGGCCAGGCGCGCCAGGGAGAAGCCCGGCCACAGCGGCCGCGCCAGCGCGTCGATGGCGCGCGCCAGGCCGGCGCAGGCGGCGAACGCCAGGCGCGCCGGCAGCGAGACCTTGCCGTCCAGGCCCAGGTCGCGCGCCGAGCGCGGCCCGCACAGGCGGCGCGTCAGCAGCACCGGGAACGGTTTCAGCAGGCCGACCGGGATGTAGCGCTGCATCGCCGCGACCAGGTCGGCCGCCAGCGCCGGGCGCGGGTCTGGCTGGTAGGCGCAATCGCGGTTGCGGGCCCGGATGGCGTCGAACAGCGCGCGCGCCTGCTCCATCGTGTCGGCCATCAGCGCGCGCTCGATCCCGAGCACGTGGCCCAGCACGTTCCAGGCGTGCAGGTAGGCCGCCTCGTCGGCGGAGGCGGCGGGGATGCCGAGGCGGCGCATGCCGTCCACGAACACGTAGCCGAAGGTCAGCAGCGTGTAGGCCAGCTCTTCCTGGTTGCAGGGCAGGCCGAGGCGGTCGACGTCCCAGCCCTGCGCGTACAGCAGGTGCTGCAGGCTGGCGCCGCGCGCGGCGATGCGCGGCAGGCGGCGTGGCGCCACCATGGCGTCGGCCGGCGCGCCGCGCAGGATCAGGTAGCGGATGGTGGCGTGGATCAGGCGCACCTTCAGCGCCTGGGCGACGCCGCCGCCCTCCGGCGCCGTCAATCCGCCGCGCATCATGACGGGGAAGATCATGGCGGCCGTCGAGCGCACCCGGTAGTCGGTGTGCTGCTCGAGCTGGCCGGCCACGTGCAGCACGGCGGCCAGGTCGGGCACCACGTAGCATTGCGGCAGGCTGGCGCAGAACAGCAGCGTGCACGAGGCCATGCTCATGTCCATGAACAGGTTTTCGGCGCGCGCGATGGCGCCGGCGTCGGCCCATGCCGGCAGCGTGCGCGCGGCCGCCACGTAGTCTTCGAGCGCGGCGGCCATCCGCGGCGGCAGGCCGGGGCTGGCGCGCCAGCCGTCCAGGTCGCGGTTCAGCTGCCAGCGCGCGAGCTCGCCGTTGAGCAGGGCGATGGCGGCGGTGTCCGGACCGCCGCCCGTCGCCGGGCCGAGGGCGCGCGCGATGGTGTCGTCGGCCAGCGGGTCGGCGCGCAGGCAGGGATCGCTCGGCGGCTGGGCCGGGTCGTCGCGCATCATGCGGCCTCCTTCAGCCCGGTACCGGCGACAGTGTCGACCACCGCTGCGGCCTGCTGCGCCGACGCGGCGCGCCAGCGCAGCAGGCCGCAGCCGGCCGTCAGCAGCGGGAAACCCATCGCGAACAGGGCGATGGTGCGCGCCTCGACCGGATAGCCGAGGCACACCTGGAACAGCATCAGGCCGGCGTACACCGACAGCGGCACCAGCACGTGGCGCGCCGTCGCCAGCGGCGCCGGCGTTGCCGGCTGGCGCCGCAGCCAGAGGCGGAACGCCAGCTGGATCGCGAACGCCACCAGCATCCAGCCGGCGAAGCCCTGCACGGTCTCGCCGAACCACCAGCCGTCGGTGCGCGCCATGGTCCAGGCGCGCAATTTGTAGACCATGTAGGGATCGACGCCGAGGTCGT
>DAMAFT010000744.1:0-2583 GCA_031995805.1 Massilia sp. | reverse complement strand
CGCCAGGCCCATCGACGGCTCGTCCAGCAGCAGCAAGGTCGGGTGGCACATCAGCGCGCGCGCCATCGCCAGCATCTGCTGCTCGCCGCCCGACAGCGTGCCGGCCAGCTGGCTCGAGCGTTCCTTCAGGCGCGGGAACACGTCGTACCACCTGGCGATGTCGGCCTCGATGCCCGCCTTGTCGCCGCGCGTGTAGGCGCCCATCAGCAGGTTTTCGTGGATGGTCATGCGCGTGAACACGCCGCGCCCTTCCGGCACCATGGCCAGCTTCTGCTGCACCAGCCGGAAGGACTTGGCGCTCGCCAGCGGCTGGCCCTGGTAGCGGATCGTGCCTTCGATCTTCGACGACGGCAGCGTGCCGGTGATCGCCTTCAGGGTCGTGGTCTTGCCGGCGCCGTTGGCGCCGATCAGCGTGACCAGCTCGCCGCGGTCGACGTGCAGGTCGATGCCCTTGACGGCCTTGATGCCGCCGTAGGCCACCTTCAGGCCGGCGATGTCCAGGATATGCTCGGCCATCAGTGGGCTCCTCCAAGGTAGGCGTCGATGACGGCCTGGTTCTTCTGGATCTCGGCCGGCAGCCCTTCCGCGATCAGCTTGCCGTACTCCAGCACCGAGATGCGGTCGCACAGGCCCATCATGAGTTTCACGTCGTGTTCGATCAGGAGGATGGTGATGCCGGCGTCGCGGATCTTGACCAGCAGCTCGCGCAGCGCCAGCTTCTCGGTGGCGTTCATGCCGGCGGCCGGCTCGTCCAGCGCCAGCAGCTTCGGCTCGGTGGCCAGCGCGCGGGCGATCTCCAGGCGGCGCTGGTCGCCGTAGGACAGGAAGCGCGCCGTGCGGCCGGCGAACTGGCCGATGCCGACGAAATCCAGCAATTCCCGGGCGCGCGCACGGATCGCCGCTTCTTCCTCGCGCGCCGCGCGGTGGCGGAAGATGGCGCCGAACACGCCCTGGCGGGTGCGCACATGGCGTCCGACCATCACGTTTTCCAGCGCCGTCATCTCGCCGAACAGGCGGATGTTCTGGAAGGTGCGGGCGATGCCCGCCTTCGCCACCGCATGCGGCGCCGACGGCGAATACGGCCGGCCGTCCAGCGCGAACGTGCCGGTGTCGGGCTGGTACAGGCCGGTGACGACGTTGAAGAAGGTGGTCTTGCCGGCGCCGTTCGGGCCGATCAGGCCGTAGATCTGTCCCTTTTCGATGCGGATGCGCACGTCGGTCAGCGCCTGCAGGCCGCCGAAGCGCTTGTTGACGCCGGAAATGTCCAGGATGGCTGCGCTCATGCCGTCTTGCCCTCGCTATCTTCCTCGTCGTCCCTGGCGGTGGCCGCCACCGGACGGTCTTCCTTGACCGGCGACGGCCACAGGCCGGCCGGGCGGTACAGCATGATCAGGACCATGGCCAGGCCGTACAGCAGCTGGCGCAGCACCTCGGCCTCGATCACGACCTTGCCGAACAACGCCTGCTGGGCCGGCTCGACGACGTGGCGCAGCACTTCCGGCAGCGCCGCCAGCAGCACGCCGCCCAGCACCACGCCGGGGATGTGGCCGATCCCGCCCAATACCACCATCGCCAGCACCGAGATCGATTCCATGAAGGAGAACGATTCCGGCGACACGAAGCCCTGGAAGGCGGCGAACATGGCGCCGGCCACGCCGCCGAACGAGGCGCCCATCGAGAACGCCAGCAGCTTGACGTTGCGGGTATTGATGCCCATGGCCTTGGCCGCGATCTCGTCCTCGCGGATCGCGACCCAGGCGCGGCCCAGGCGCGAGTGCTGCAGGCGGCCCGTCATGAAGATCGTGACGATGCACAGCAGCAGGAACAGGAAATAGTAGGCGTTCACCGACGGCATGCCGTAGCCGCCGATGAACACGGTGGCGCGCGACCCCGGCTCGCCGGCCAGCGACAGGCCGAACACGCGGATCGGGTCGATCAGGTTGATGCCCTGCGGGCCGTTGGTGAAGTTGATCGGATCGTTCAGGTTGTTCATGAAGATCCGGATGATCTCGCCGAAGCCCAGCGTCACGATGGCAAGGTAGTCGCCGCGCAGCTTCAGCGTGGGCGCGCCGAGCAGCGCGCCGAACAGCGCCGCCATCAGGGCCGCCAGCGGCACGATCGCCCACACGGACAAATGGATGCCCTCGGTGCGCACGCTCTCGCCGAAGGTGGCGACGATGGCGTCCTGCAGCTCGGGGTGGTAGTTGATCAGCGACTCCAGCAGCGCCGCGAACTGCGGCGAGGCCAGCAGGCCGGTCAGGTAGGCGCCGACCGCGAAGAAAGCGATGTAGCCCAGGTCGAGCAGGCCGGCGAAGCCCACCACGATGTTCAGGCCCAGCGCCAGCATGATGTAGAGCAGCGCGATGTCGAGGATGCGCACCCAGGAATTGCCGAATTGGGAGGCGAAGAACGGGAACGCCAGCATCACCGCCAGCAGGATGCCCATGCTGGCGTACGCCTGGCGCGGCTTGTGGGCCGTGTCGAAGGTCAGCAGTGCCATGGTCGCTCCTTACGCGCGGTCGGCCACGCGCTCGCCCATGATGCCGGACGGGCGCACCGTCAGCACGAGGATCAGCACAATGA
>DAMAFT010000743.1:0-2591 GCA_031995805.1 Massilia sp. | reverse complement strand
CAGGAGTGAGACAATGCATCCGAAATACCTTTCCCTGACCGTCGCCCTCGCGCTGGGCGCGGCATCGCTGGACGCGGCCGCCTCCGGCTACCGCTTCGGCTCGCAGAGCGTATCCGCGCAGGGCACGGCCGAATCGAACGGCGCCGAAGCCGCCGACGCCTCGACCATCTTCGCCAACCCGGCCGGCCTGTCGCGCCTCGAGGGCCGCCAGTTCATGGGCGGCATCACCGCCCTGGTGCCGCACTCGACCTACCAGGACAGCGGCTCGACCCGCTTCACCCGCACCCCGACCGGCGGCAAGGCGTCGCAGGACGACTACGCGCCCAGCGCCGTCGCCGCCCCGTCGCTGTACTACAGCCAGAAGATCGACGAGCGCTGGAGCGCCGGCGTCGGCGTGTTCGTCCCCTACGGCACCAAGCTGGACTACGACCAGGACTGGGCGGGCCGCTACTCCCTCACCAACATCAAGCTGGAAGCCGTGACCATCAACCCGTCGGTATCGTTCAAGGTCGACGAGCACCACGCGTTCGGCTTCGGCGTCGACGCCGAGTTCATGAAGGCGCGCCTGGGCCAGGGCGTGGACGTGCCGGGCACCATCGCCGCCGCCCAGGCCACCGGCACCGGCGCCGTGCTGGCGCGTCAGATCGCCGCGCTGGGCGGCAACCCGGCCCTGCTGGCGCGCGCCGGTGACGCCCATGCCGGCGTCGAAGGCAAGGACTGGGGCTACGGCTTCAACCTGGGCTACCTGTACGCGCCGAACGAGAGCACGCGCTTCGGCATCGCCTACCGCTCGTCGATCAAGCACGAGCTGAAAGGCGGCGCCGTGTGGGACTTCTCGACCGTCACCACCGACCCGGTCGTGAACCAGGTGCTGCAGGCCGCCGCGCACCGCAGCAACTCGGCCGCCCGGGTCGAACTGCGCACGCCGGAAACGCTGTCGGTCAACGCCTTCCACCAGTTCGACGCGAAGTGGGCCGGCATGGCCGACGTGACCTGGTCGCGCACCTCGCGCATGGAAAACATCGACATCCAGTTCGTCGGCACCGCCGAAGGCGACGAGACCATCCGCCAGCAGTGGAAGAACACGGTGCGCGTCTCGCTTGGCGCCAACTACAAGCTGAACGAGCAGGTCACCCTGCGCGGCGGCATCGCCCACGACGACGCCCCGGTGCGCAGCGAGGCGCTGCGCCACGCCGCGCTGCCGGACGCCGACCGCATGCAGCTGTCCTTCGGCGCCAACTGGAAGCTGACGCCGAACGCGTCGGTGGACCTGGCCTACAGCTACCTGGACTTCAAGGACGCCAGCGGCAACTACAGCAACAACTGCAACCCGACGGCGACGAGCTGCACCGGCAACGGCGAAACCACGCGCGGGACGTGGAAGACGCATATGCAGTTGCTGGGGCTGGCCTACAACTACAAGTTCTGAGCGATCGACGCTGCGTGGTGGGCATCCGTGCCCACCACGGCGTCCGCGGCACGCCGGCATCCTGTCGACCCGGCTGATGACCCGCGTTTGACCCGCCAACTGCATTCCCCTCCTGCCTCCTGCGTCACGCTTGCCCCGCCCCGCTTTCGCGCGCGAGTTTGATCGATTCGTTCCCCCGCAATCCGGCGCAACGCCAGACTGCAAGCCGGTTCCGCCTGTTCCGCACCATGCGGCGCGACAAACATTTCCATGAATAAATAGCCCACTGACCGGGTCCGCACGGTTGAATGTGCTTGATCATTGTTTAACTTTGGTTCCGGTTATGATGGGCTTCGATTTCATCAAATTCATAACCGTCCTGGGGAGGAATGGCGCATGATTGATCAGACTTGGCGGTTCGACGGGCGCATCCCCGCTCACGAGGAGGACAACGACCTGGACACGCTGCGCCGCGGCATCGAGGCGCGTCTCGCCCAGTTGCTGGCGGACGGCGGCCGGGCCGGCCTGCCGGGCATGGCCATGCGCGACGGGGCCCTCGGCGCCGGCAAGCGCATGCGCCCGCTCCTGCTGATGCTGGTGGCGCGCGACCTCGGCTGCACCGCGCCGGCCCTGGTCGACGTCGCCTGCGCCGTCGAGATGGTGCACGCGGCATCCCTGGTGCTGGACGACATGCCATGCATGGACGACGCGCGCCTGCGCCGCGGCCGCCCCGCGATCCACGTCGCCTACGGCGAGGACGTCGCGATCCTGTCCGCCGTGGCCCTGCTCAGCCGCGCCTTCTGCATCCTCGGTTCCGCCCACGGCATCCCGGCCGAGGTGCGCGCCCGCCTCGTCTGCACGCTGGGCGAGACGGTCGGCGCCCAGGGCCTGGTGCGCGGCCAGTTCCTCGACCTGCACGGCGGCGCGCGCTCGGCCGGCGACATCGCCGTGACCAACGAACTCAAGACCGGCGTGCTGCTCGGCGCCGCCGTCGACATGGCGGCCATCGTCGCGCAAGCCGGCGACGCCACCGCGCAATCGTTGCGCGCGTTCGCGCTGGCCGCCGGCCAGGCGTTCCAGATCCGCGACGACTTCCAGGACGATCCCGGCAACGACAGCGCCGTCACCGGCAAGGACACCGGCAAGGACGTCGGCAAGGCCACCCTGATCAACACGCTGGGCC
>DAMAFT010000742.1:0-2597 GCA_031995805.1 Massilia sp. | reverse complement strand
GACCAACGGATTAAAAGTCCGCTGCTCTACCAACTGAGCTAACGACCCGAAGAAGGCGTGCATTATAGCGGGTCGGCACGTCCTGCCAAGGCTTTTCTTGTGCCCGGACGCGAATTTTTTACGGGATCAGTCGGCGCTGCCCCGTCCGCGCCGCGCGTTCGATGCGAGCTGCGCCGGCATGGCGGCCTGCTGCGCGGGTTGGTAGCCGAGCACGATCCGGTCGCCGCCGGCATCCGCTTGCGGCCGGACCGTTACCCTGCCGTCGCGCGAGGCGAAACGGCCGGGCGCGACCAGCACGAGCTCCTTGCGCTGGCGCGGTAGCGTGATGTACAGCCGCCCGTCCAGCACGAAGATGTCGGCGCGCTGGCCATTGTCGAGGAAGTAGCTGCCCTCGAGGTCGGCCATCTGCTGGGCGGTGGCGTGCAGCGGCGGCGCAGCGGGTGCGGCATGGGCGGCGCCGGACAGGAGGAGGGCGGCAAGGCAAAGCATCGTGTTGTTCATGATTGCTCCAGGAGTTGGCAAAACCTGCTCGTGACGGGGAGCCGACAGGTTGCGGCCACCCCGGCTTGTTGGATCCGGCGCGGGCACCGGCGGTTCCATGTCACCGAAGCCAGTCTAGCCAGCGGCGGCTGCCCTAAAATTGACTATGTGCAACTTATGATTCTGATCGGAATCATTCTTGTGCACCGGAGATAAATGATGAAAATTCGCCATGTCCGATGCGATATGCAGTCTCCTGATGTGGTATAGGTAGGGTTTTCGTCAAAAACGGCGTCTCCGTGGAATCCGCGCGGCGCCGCATCCAATACATACATACCTTCATGGCGCGTGACCAAGACATACCTGCCGGCCTGGATTTGCCGGCACTCGGCTGGCAACTGTTCGAGAGCAGTCCCGACTGTATTACCGTACTCGACCCGGACGGCCGCGTCCTGGCGCTCAACAGGATGGGGCAGCAGGCCATGCGCGGGGCGGTATACGCCGGTGAGCCATGGACGGCGCTCTGGCCGGCGCAGTACCGCGGCGCCATCGATGCGGCGGTGGCCGCCGCGGCGCAGGGCGGCACCGGCAGCTTCGAGGCATCGTGCGAGGCCGGAGCGGACGCGCGCCGCTGGTGGGACGTCGTCGTCACGCCGATCGGCGAGGCGTCCGGGCGGCTCGTCAATCTGGTCGCCGTGGCGCGCGACATCACCGGCGAGATCGAGGCCGCCGCCGAGCGTGAACGGCTGCTCAGGGAAGTGCAGGCCGCGCATGCGCGCATGAACGAGATCTTCCGCCAGGCGCCCGCATTCATGTGCGTGCTGCGCGGTCCCGACCACGTGTTCGAGCTGATCAACGACCATTACCTGCAACTGGTCGGCAACCGCAACCTGGTCGGCCAGCCGCTGCGCGCGGCCCTGCCGGAAGTCGCCGGCCAGGGCTATTTCGAGATCATCGACCGCGTCTATCGCACCGGCGAACCGTTCTTCGGCACCGACCTGCCGGTCTCCCTGCAGCGCCGGCCCGGCATGCCGCTGGAAGAGCGCTTCATCGACCTGGTCTACCTGGCGCTGCGCGATGCAGACGGCCGCGTGACCGGCGTGCTGGCGCACGGCGTCGACCAGACCCACCGCAAGCTGGCCGGAGCCGAACTGCATGCCAGCCGCGAGCGCTTCCTGAAGATCGTCAGCCAGGCCGCTACCGGTGTCGTCGAGATGGACACGAACGGCATCATCACCTTCGTGAACCGCAAGTACGCCGGCATGCTCGGCTACGAACCGGCCGACCTGGTCGGGCGCAGCGTGATCGACGTCACCGCGCCCGATTCGGTGCGCAAGACGGTGGATACGATCGAGCGCTTGCTTGTCGACGGCGTCGAGATCGCCATCGACAAGCACTACGTGCGCAAGGACGGCTCGCTGATGCCGGCCACCAGCAGCGTGAACGCGCTGCGCGGGACGGACGGCGCGATCGAGGGCCTGGTCGCGATCGTGCTCGACACCACCGCGAGCCAGCGCGCCGCGGAAGAATTGCGCGCCAGCGAGGAGCGCTACCGCACGCTGTTCGAATCGATGGACCAGGGTTTCTGCATCATCGAGATGGTCCTCGATGCCGGCGGCCGCCCGGTCGATTACCGCTTCATCGAGATGAACGCGACCTTCGAGCGCCACACCGGACTGGCCGGCGCCACCGGCCGCACGGCGCTGGAACTGGTACCCGATCTCGACGCCTTCTGGGTCGATACCTACGGCCGCGTCGCCCTGAGCGGCGAGCCGGTGCGCTTCGAGAGCGGGGCCGAGGCGCTGGGGCGCTGGTTCGACGTCTACGCGACCCGCATCGGCGACCCACGGCAGCACCGCGTTGCGCTGCTGTTCTCCGACATCAGCGCGCGCAAGGATGCCGACGACCGGCTGCGCCGGCTGGCCGCCGACCTGTCCGAGGCGGACCGTCGCAAGACGGAATTCCTGGCCACGCTGGCGCACGAGCTGCGCAACCCGCTGGCGCCGATCCGCAGCGGCCTCGGTGTCATGCGCCTGAGCGGCGACAGCGCGGCGGCCGTCGCCAAGGTGCGCGACATGATGGAGCGCCAGGTCGGCCACATGGTGCACCTGATCGAC
>DAMAFT010000741.1:0-2600 GCA_031995805.1 Massilia sp. | reverse complement strand
CGCTCAGGATGTGCAGCGGGGGACGGTAGCTGAGCGCATAGGGATTGCCCTCGACTCGATCGTCGCCGAGGACATCGGCAAGTTCCCCGACAAGAACGTGGCCGAACTGCTGGGCCGCATCACCGGCGTGCAGACCGTGCGCGAGAACGGCGAGGCCGGCCGCATCGTGATCCGCGGCCTGGGCGGCGTGACCACGCTGTTCAACGGCCGCGAGATGTTCACCGCCGCCGGCCGCAGCCTGAACCTGACCGACGTGCCGGTGTCGATGCTGCAGCGCGTCGACGTCTATAAATCGCAGGGCCCGGACATGGTCGAAGGCGGCACCTCGGGCGTGATCGACGTGCGCACCTTCCGTCCGTTCGACTTCAAGGGGGCGCAGACCGCGGTCAACGCCCGCGCCGAGCACCGCGACAAGGCCGGCAAGACCGACCCGCAGGTCGGCGGCCTGCTGTCGAACCGCTGGAAGACCGACTTCGGCGAGGTCGGCCTGCTCGGCGGCCTGTCGTACCAGCGCGGCCGCTACCACGACGAAGTGGCGTGGGCCGGCCAGCCGACCACCTACACGCTGCCGGCCGGCGTGCAGGGCTCGGACGGCAACGGCCGCGTGATGACCACGGGCGACCGCAAGCGCCTGGCCGCCAACCTGTCGGCCCAGTGGCGCCCGAACCGCGACATGGAGTTCTACGCCGAGGGCTTCTCGACCAGGATCGACCACGACTCGCAGAGCGTGTTCTTCGTGGGCGGCTTCCCGATCAACAACCCGAATTCGACGGTCAATACCATCACCGTCGACGGCAAGCAGTACCTGGACAGCATCAGTAACCCCAGCGACACTTCGCTGCTGCTGAGCTCCACCCAGGCCCGGCGCGACTGGTCGCGCGGCAGCCAGGGCGCCATCGGCGGCACCTGGGACGTGACGCCGGCGGTGCGCGTCTCCTCCGAATACGTGCGCACGGTGTCGACCTACCGCCAGGAAAACCCGATCCTCGACTCGGTGTATTCGGCGCCGCGCGCCATCGTCGGCGGCACCCGCGACGGCGGCGGCTACGTCGACTATCCGGGCACCGATCTCACCGATCCGTCCAAGTGGAGCATGATCGCGCTGTACGACAACCACAACCACGCGAACGGCGCGGCCAACGACTGGCGCGGCGACGTGGCCTGGAGCCCGGACGACATGGGCATCCTGAAGGAACTGTCGGGCGGCCTGCGCTGGGCCCGGCGCGACGCCTCGTACGCCCACGAACTGGGCAACTACCGCCCGGCGACGATCACCGGCGTATCGCCCGCCAGCATCCCCGGCCTGTCGTGCCTGAGCCCCGAGATCAACGGCAACTACGGCGTGAACCAGTACTACGCCGCCTGCATGAACACCCTGCTGGACAATACCGGCACCGTGCGCCAGGCCATCCTGGGCACCACCGCCGGCTTGCCGGACGATCCGCTCTCGTACTACACCGACCGCGAGACCACCAACGCCATCTACGGCAAGGCCAAGGTCGGCTTCGACGCCTTCGGCATCCCGGTCGACGGCAGCCTGGGCGTGCGCGTGGTGCGCACCAGGCAGAGCATCCAGGGCAATTCGCGCGCCGGCGACGGCCCGGTCACGCCGGTCGCGGTCTCGAGCAGCAATACCGACGTGCTGCCCAGCCTGAACCTGCGCGCCCGGTTCCGTTCCGACCTGGTCGGCCGCCTGGTGGCCGGCAAGGCGATCGAGCGCGCCGCCTTCGGCGACTACAACCCGGGCATGGTGCTCGGTTCGGTGACCACGACCAACGGCAACCCGCCGACCGGCAGCGCCGGCAACCCGAACCTCAAGCCGCAGGAAGCCAACAACGTCGACGTGGCGCTGGAATGGTACTTCTCGAAGGATGGCTCGCTGACCGGCACCGCCTTCCACCACGAGTTCAAGAACTACCTGCGCCGCCGCGACGCGATCGAGACGATCAACGGCCAGAACTACCTGGTCAGCCGCCCGTACAACACCGACACGGCCAAGCTGTACGGCTTCGAGGCGGCCTACCAGCAGTTCTTCTCGTCGCTGCCGGGCTGGATGAGCGGCCTGGGCGTGCAGGTCAACGCGACCTACATGAACGGCGGCATGACGGAAACCGACGGCAGCCGCAACACCTTCCCGGGCATGTCGAAGACCGCCTACAACCTGGTCGGCATGTACGAGCGCGGCCCGTGGTCGGCGCGCGTGGCCTACAGCTGGCGCGACGAGTTCGTCGACACCTACAATTACCGCGGGCTGGGCTTCAACCTGATCGTCGAACCGATCAAGACGCTGGATGCCTCGCTCTCGTACAAGTTCACCGACAACCTGGTCGTGACCCTGGACGGCAGCAACCTGCTGGACCAGGCCTACCACGACTACCATGCGATCCCGCAGCTGCCGCGCGACGTGCGCCGCTACGACCGCGTGGTGGGCCTGGCGCTGCGCTGGAAGTACTGATGGAAGCGCCGATCGCATCCCGGATCGGCTGTCGATTACAGGGTGCCGCCGGGCTGTCGCCGGGCGGCGCCTTCGTCGTTTGAAGGAAGCAGTCGATGAAGACGCAAACCCAGCAACTCTCCACCCTCGAAAAGGTGGGCTTCGG
>DAMAFT010000740.1:0-2613 GCA_031995805.1 Massilia sp. | reverse complement strand
GCGACGCTTCGCCGGACGGCAAGGGCGTGCTGGCGATCGAGCGCGGCATCGAAGTCGGCCACGTGTTCCAGCTCGGCACCGCCTATTCGGCCGCGATGAACGCCGTCTACCTGGACGAGAAGGGCCAGCCGGCGCCGATGCAGATGGGCTGCTACGGCATCGGCGTGACCCGCATCCTGGGCGCCGCCATCGAGCAGAACTTCGACGACAAGGGCATCGTCTGGCCGGACGCCATCGCGCCGTTCGCGCTGGTGCTGTGCCCGATGGGCTACGACCGCAGCGAGCTGGTCAAGGCGGAAACCGACCGCCTCTACGCCGAACTGCAGGCGGCCGGCGTCGACGTCATCGTCGACGACCGCGGCCTGCGTCCGGGCGCCATGTTCGCCGACTGGGAACTGGTGGGCGTGCCGCACCGCGTCGTCATCGGCGAGCGCGGCCTCAAGGAAGGCAACCTGGAATACCAGGGCCGCCGCGATGCCGAGGCGACCGCCGTCCCGGCCGCCGACATGGTCTCCTTCATCAAAGGCAAGCTGGGCCAGTAATGGTCGTGCAGTCGATCCGCCGGGCCTGCGCCCGGCTCTGCCCGGCGTTGCTGGCCGCCGCATTGATGAGCGGCGGCGCGGCGCACGCCGGCAACCAGAAGGAAGAGGCGATGGCCGACGCGGTCCGGCTGGCATTGGCGCGCGCCATCAACGACAGCCGCCCGCCGAAGCCGACCTTCCGCGACGCGCAGGCGCAGGCGCGCTACGGGCAGTGGTTCGACGCGATGTCGGCGCGCCTGAAGCGCCGCCTGCCGGACGACCAGACGCGCACCGAGTTCCTCGAATCGGCCTGGTACGAGGCCACCCGCGCGGGCCTCGACCCGGGCCTGGTGCTGGGCCTGATCCAGGTCGAATCGGCCTACCGCAAGTACGCGGTGTCGATCGCCGGCGCGCGCGGCTACATGCAGGTGATGCCGTTCTGGACCAAGGTGATCGGCGACGCCAACCGGCGCGCGCTGTTCGACATGCAGACCAACCTGCGCTACGGCTGCGCGATCCTGCGCATGTACATCGACATGGAAGGCGGCAACCTGTACCTGGCGCTGGGCCGCTACAACGGCAGCCGCGGCAAGCCGGAGTATCCGAATGCGGTACTGGCGGCGTGGAAGACGTGGGAGTTCCGGGCGGCCGATCCGGCGGCGGGAGCGATCGCGTCGCGCTAGGGGCCATTGTTGGCGCAAGGGGTCAGAGCCCGGTGTTGATTCTCAGGGGCTCTGACCCCGGTTTTCATTGTTGGCGCATGCACATGGTGCGCACCGCGTCCCACCGCCAAAAACGAAAAACCCCGGTAATCCGGGGTTTTTCGACATTGGCCAGCGGGGCTGCCGGTCGGTCTTGCTTCGTTCTTGCTTATTATTTGAGGTGATCGGAGATCAGCTTGGTCATCTCGAACATCGACACCTGGGCCTTGCCGCCGAAGACTGCCTTCAGCTTGTCGTCGGCATTGATCATGCGCTTGTTGGCCGCATCCTGCAGGTTCTGCTTCTTGATGTATTCCCAGACTTTCTTGGTCACTTCGGTGCGCGGCAGCGGCTTCGCGCCGACCACTTCGGCCAGGGTCGCCGACGGGGTCATTTCCTTCATGAAGGCGGCATTCGGCTTGCGGGCCGCTGCCGGTTTTGCCGCTGCGGCGGCCTTCGGTGCTGCTGCCTTGGCAGGAGCTGCTGCCTTCTTGGCGGCCGGCTTCGCCGCCGCTGCCGGCTTGGCAGCGGCCTTCTTAGCCGGCGCTGCGGTGGTTTTTTTGGCTGTTGCCATATTCGAGCCTCCTAAACGGAACACATTGAAAATTGCGCTATAAATCGCACGGCCTATATTGGTAGGGATTTAGTGTTCGTGCAAGTCTTTTTCGAAACTTTTTCATTCTGATACGAATGAAATCCGCGGAATGTGTTAACCACGCCGCGCAAGAGGGAAAAACCGGCATTTTCGCCCCGGCGCGGGCATCGGCGCGGGCATGAAAAAAGCCGCGCGGGCGAGGCCTCGCGCGGCTTCCGCGGGAGCGCTGCGGAATCAGCGCAGGCCGGGCATCATGCCCTTCATCCCGCGCATCATCTTCATCAGGCCGCCGCCCTTGAGCTTCTTCATCATGGTGTTCATCTGATCGTACTGGTTCAGCATGCGATTGACTTCCTGCACCTGCACGCCGGCGCCGGCCGCGATGCGGCGCTTGCGGTTGGCCTTGATCAGTTCCGGCTTGGCGCGTTCCTGCGGCGTCATCGAGTCGATGATGCCGCACATGCGGCGCACCTGCTTCTCGGCCTGGTCCATGTTGGCGCCGGCCGCCGCCTGCTGGAACTGCGCCGGCAGTTTATCCAGCAGGCCCGCCATGCCGCCCATCTTCTTCATCTGCGTGAGCTGGGCCTTGAAGTCGTTCATGTCGAACTTGCCGCCCGACTTGATCTTGTTGGCCATGTCGGTCGCGGCCTGCATGTCCACGCCCTTGCGCGCCTCTTCGACCAGCGCCAGGATGTCGCCCATGCCCAGCACGCGGTTGGCCATCCGGGCCGGATCGAAGGCTTCGAGGCCGTCGAGCTTTTCCGACACGCCGGCGAACTTGATCGGCTTGCCGGTC
>DAMAFT010000739.1:0-2616 GCA_031995805.1 Massilia sp. | reverse complement strand
ACCGTTGCCCTGTTCCATGGCGGCCGCGAGGTCGCGCGCCAGGCCGGGGCCATGGATGCGGGCAACCTGGTCGCCTGGGTACAGGCGCACAAACAGGCCGCCTGAGCTTGCGCTCGGGTTATCATTGAGCCAACCCACCACCACGGAGCAGACCCATGGCCCAGGACCTCGTCTACGAAAGCGGCACCGAGAACGACAGGCAGTTCGCGCGCATCATGTACCTCGTGCACGCGCTGACGTTCTTCTTTTCGCTCGGCACCCTGTCGGTGCTGCCGCTGATCGCCAACTACATCAAGCGCCCGGACACGGCCGGCACCATCGTCTACAGCCACCACACGTGGATGATCCGCTCGTTCTGGTGGTACCTGCTGTGGTGGTGCGTGATCTGGGCGCTGGTGATCAGCTTCGTCGGGCTGCTGGTGGTGTGGATCGTGGCGCCGGTGGTGTGGTTGTGGATGGCCTACCGGATCATCCGCGGGTTCATCGACCTCAACAACAACCGACCGATGCCGGTGTGAGGCCGCGGTCGCTGGTTACAGCGCCGCCAACGCGCGCTCGATGTCGGCGATCAGGTCGTCCGGGTGTTCCAGCCCGATATTGAAGCGCACCAGCGTGCCGTCGCCGGTCCAGTCGCGGCGCATGCCGTGCATGCGGTAGGGCACCGCCAGGCTGTGCGTGCCGCCCCAGCTGTAGCCGATGCCGAACAGGGTCAGCGCATCCACGAAGCGGTCCGTCTGCGCCTGCGTGTAGCGGGCGTCGAAGATCACCGAGAACAGGCCGGCGGCGCCCGTGAAATCCCGTTTCCATACCTCGTGGCCCGGGCAGTCGGCGAACGCCGGGTGCAGCACCCGGGCGATCTCGGGACGCGCCTGCAGCCACGCCGCCACCTTGCGCGCGGCCGCGTCGTGGGCGTCGAAGCGCAGCTTCATCGTCTCCAGGCCGCGCAGCACCAGGTAGGCGTCGTCGGCGCCCACGCCCATCCCCAGCCGCATGTGGGAAGCGGCGATGCGGTCGTTGAGCGCCTTGTCGCGCGTGATCACGGCGCCCATCAACAGGTCCGAGCCGCCCGACTGGTACTTGGTCAGCGCCTGCATGACGATGTCGGCGCCGACGTCGAAGCCGCGCAGCGCCAGGCCCGCGGCCCAGGTGTTGTCGAGCGCGACCAGCACGCCCCGCTCATGGGCCGCCGCGCAGATCGCGCGCAGGTCGGGCACTTCCATCGACACCGAACCGGGCGCCTCGGCCCAGACCAGCCTGGTGTTGTCGCGGATGAGATCCGCGATGCCGGCGCCCACCAGCGGATCGTAGAAGCGCGCGGTCACGCCGAAGTCGGTTTCCAGCCAGCGGCCCAGTTCGCGGTTCGGGTTGTAGACGTTGTCCGGCAACAGGACGTCGTCGCCCGATTTCAGCAGCGCCAGGTCGACCATGGCGATGGCGGCCAGGCCGGACGGCGCCAGCAGGCAGTGCTCGCCGCCCTCGATGGCGGCCAGGCGCGCTTCCAGCGTGAACGTGGTCGGCGTGCCGTGCAGGCCGTAGGTATAGGCGTCCTTGCGCTTCCAGTCGGCCGCGCGCATGCTGGCCACGTCCTTGAACAAGACCGTGGAAGCGTGGTGGATGGCAGTCGGGTAGGCGTCGAAGCCGGCCGGTGCGACGTAGTCGCTGCGCACCAGCCGGGTCTGGAGGGTCTTCTTGCTCATGTCATGTGCTCCGCATGGAAAGCGTCGTTCCCGCGCGGGAGGCTGTCGCAAAAGGCACATGGCGGCGTTGCGGCGCCGCGCCTTGTCCTGTACCTTTTGCGACGGTCTCGCAGGCGGGAACCCATACGTCGCGGCGACGCAGCTTCGGCATGGATCCCCGCCGGTGCGGGGACGGCGGTGTTCAGGCCACCGTGGCCCACAAATCGTGCGCGTCGGCCTTGGTCACGACCACGTCGATGAACTCGCCCACCGCCGGCTTGGCCTTGCCCGGCTGCAGGGCGCGCTTGATGTGCACGACGCCGTCGATTTCCGGCGCATCCGCGGCGGTGCGGCCGATCGCCTCGCGCGGGCCGACTTCGTCGACCAGTACGCGCAAGGTCTTGCCGACCTTGGCCTGCTGGCGCTTCAGCGAGATCTCTTCCTGCAGCAGCATCACGCGCGCGCGGCGTTCCTCGCGCACCGCCTCGGGCACCGGGTTCGCGATCTCGTTCGCCGTGGCGCCTTCCACCGGCGAATAGGCGAAGCAGCCCAGGCGGTCGATCTGCGCCTCGCGCAGGAAGTCGAGCAGGTATTCGAACTCTTCTTCCGTCTCGCCCGGGAAGCCGGCGATGAAGGTCGAGCGGATCACCAGGTCCGGATTCATCCTGCGCCAGGCCAGGATGCGGTCCAGGTTCTTCTCGCCGCTGGCCGGGCGCTTCATGCGCTTGAGGACGTCCGGATGCGCGTGCTGCAGCGGGATGTCCAGGTAGGGCAGCATGTGCTCGCCCATCATCGGGATGACCTGGTCGACGTGCGGGTAGGGATACACGTAGTGCATGCGCACCCAGGCGCCGTGTTCCTTCGCCATCTGGCCCAGGGCCTCGGCCAGCTGCGTCATGTGGGTCTTGATCGGACGGCCGTTCCAGAAGCCGGTGCGGAA
>DAMAFT010000738.1:0-2620 GCA_031995805.1 Massilia sp. | reverse complement strand
ACGACCCCTTGGTTCGTAGCCAAGTACTCTATCCAGCTGAGCTACAGCCGCCCGATGCACGCATTATAGCAGCGGCATGCCGAATGATGAAGTCTTAATTTCTTTCAACATTTTCGGCCCTTCTGGTAGATTAGGACGTGTCTTCCGTCGCGCCCGTAGAACGACACCATGATCCCTCCGCTCCCGCCCCGCGTCGCCGCGCTCCTGCTGCCGCCTTTGCTGTGCCGTCTGCTGCTGCACCTGTCGAGCCTTGCGCTGGCGCTGGCCGTGTGCCTGCCGGCCCTGGCCGGTGCGCCGCGCGGCCTGCGCTTCGAGCACATCGGCCTCGAAGAGGGACTGTCGCAGGAATCGGTGCTGACGATCCTGCAGGACCGCCACGGGTTCATGTGGTTCGGCAGCCAGTCCGGCCTGAACCGCTTCGACGGCTACCGCAACCGCATCTTCCGCAACGATCCCAGCGATCCGGACAGCCTGGTCGACAACTACGTCAAGGCATCCTACGAGGATGCCCAGGGCCGGTTGTGGTTCGGGACGCGCGGCGGCCTGGTGCGCTTCGACGACGGCGCCGAACGGTTCACCCGCTATCCGTTGACCCGGCGCGGCGAAGGCGTCGCCCGCAACACCGCCGTCAACGCCATCGTGGGCGACGGCCGCGGTGGCCTGTGGATCGGCACCGGCGACGGCCTGGTCCACCTCGATCCGGACACCGGCCAGTTCCGCACGCTGCGCCACGACGCCGCCGACGCCGGCAGCCTGCGCGACGACCGCATCAATGCGCTGGCGCTGGATGCGCGCGGCGGCCTGTGGATCGGCTCCGGCGCCGGCATCGACTTCCTGGCGGCGGACGCCGCGCGCGTCGAACACTTCGACGTCGATGCGCACGGCGACGGCAAGCGCGACAACGTGAACGCGCTGGTGCTCGACGCGCGCGACGTGCTGTGGATCGGCACCAGCGGCGGCCTGGCGGCCTGGCGCGTCGGCGACGGGCCGCCGCAGCGCAACGCCATCGCCTTGATGGATGGCCTGGGCGATACCCGCGTCCGCAGCCTGTACCTGGACGCCGGCAACAACCTCTGGGTCGGCACCGAATTCGACGGCCTGAAATGGCGCGACCCGGCCAGCGGCCGCTTCGTCGGCTACCTCAACCAGCCGCTCGACCGGCATACGCTGTCCGACAACCAGGTTACCGCGATCTGGGTCGACCGCACCGGCACGCTGTGGGCCGGCACCAATTTCGGCGGCGTCAACCGGGCCGACCTGGCCAGCGGCGGCTTCGCCCGCTTCGTCAACCTGGCCGGCCAGGCCGCCGACAGCGGCGCGCGCAAGATGCGCGCGATCGCCGTCGCCGGCGACGGCGGCCTGTGGCTGGGCACCACCGGCGGCGGCGTGCTGCGGCTGGACGCCGCCGGGCGCCATGTCGAGACGATCCGCAACGATCCGCGCCGCCCGGACAGCCTGCCGGACGACGTGGCCAGCGCGCTGGCGGCCGTGCACGGCCGCCTGTGGGTGGGTTCGCCCAGCGGCCTGGCCTGGCGTCCCGAGGACGGCGGCCCGTTCACCCGCATCTCGCTGGGCCGCGATGCGGCCGCCAACTATGTGCAGGAACTGAAGGCGGGACGCGACGGCGCGCTGTGGATTTCGACGCGCGGCGGCCTGTTCATGCTGGAGGCCGACGGCATCACGCTGCATGCCTGGCACCACGATCCCGCCGACGACCGCACGCTGGGCGAGAACTACGTGTACGGCGTGCTGGAAGAGCGCAGCGGCGCGATCTGGGTCGGCACCGAGAACGGCCTGGACCGGCTCGACCGCGCCACCGGCAGGTTCACCCATTTCCGCCACGATCCGCGCGACCCGTCCACGCTGCGCCACAGCCGCATCTACGACCTGCACGAATCGGCGCGCGGCGACATCTGGATCGGCACCGCGGGCGGCCTGCACCGGATGGAACGCGGCCCCGGCGGGCGCATCGTGTTCCGCCTGTTCCCGGTGACGGCCGCGCGCGAACAGGTGCCGATCGGCGCCATCCTCGACGATGCCAGGGGCGCGGTCTGGGCCAGCACCATCGTCGGCATCACGCGCGTGGATCCGGACTCGGGCCGCTACAAGAACTACAGCGCCAAGGACGGCCTGGTCGACGGCGCCTATTTCGTCGGCTCGGCCGCGCGCAGCCCGAACGGCGAACTGCATTTCGGCGGCGGCAACGGCATGACCTCGTTCCAGCCCGACGACATCCGCGACAACCCGTATGCGCCGATCGTCGTGATCACCGACTTCTGGGTAGTCAACCGCCCGCGCCCGCTGATCGACGGCGAGGCCGATGCGCGCAAGGTCGAGCTGGGCTACCGCGACGCCGCGTTCACGCTCGAATTCGCCGCGCTGCACTACGCCGACCCGCAGGCCAACCGCTACGCCTACCGCCTGATCGGCTTCGATGCCGGCTGGACCGACGCCGACGCTTCCAAGCGCTTCGCCACCTACACCAACCTCGACCCGGGCCACTACGTGTTCGAGGTGCGGGCGGCCAACAAGGACGGCGTGTGGAGCGAAAAGCCGGCCCGGCTCGACATCACGATCACGCCGCCGTACTGGATGACCTGGTGGTTCCGCCTGCTGGCGA
>DAMAFT010000737.1:0-2621 GCA_031995805.1 Massilia sp. | reverse complement strand
ACCGATGTCCAGGCTCTCAACCAACCGAAACAACCTCTTGCAACTTCACACCTAGCCCCGGCCCTGGCCCAGCCAGGCGCGCAATGCCGCCTCGCCCTGCGCGCCGAACGCCATCACGCGCGAATCCGGCACGCGGCGCGCCCAGCCCAGTTGCTGGAAGCGCTCGAGCAGGGCGTTGCCGAGCGCGCCCGCCAGGTGGTGGCGCCGCTCGCTCCAGTCCAGGCAGGTGCGGCACAGCGGGCGCCGCGCCGCCGCCGCCACCGCGTGCGCATCGACGCCGACGGCGCCCACCAGCGCCCGGCCCGCGGCCGTCAATGCCACGCCGTGCGCGTCCAGCGCGAAGGCGCCGTGCCCGGCCATGCTTTCGTACAGCAGCACGCCCAGTTCGCCGGCCAGGTGGTCGTAGCAGACGCGCGCCCGGCGCAGCGCCGGCTCGCGCGGGCTGGAGCGCACCCGTACCGCGCCGGTGCCGAAGGCCACGCCCATCAGGGTTTCCAGCAGGTGCGCCACGTCGGCGTCGGCGATGCGGAAATAGCGGTGCCGTCCCTGCGCCTCGACGGCCAGCAGGCCGGCGTCGCACAGCTTCGCCAGGTGGGTGCTGATGGTCTGGCGCGTGACCCCGGCGGCGTCGGCCAGTTCGGTGGCGGTCAATGCCATGCCGCCCATCAGGGCGGTGAGCGCGTCGGCGCGCGCGTGGTCGCCGACCAGCGCGGCGATGTTGGTGATGTTGGGGCCGTCCTTCATGCTTCGATCGTAACCGAAGCATCGGCGCACGGCCAGCGGCTACAGTGGCCGCTCATCCACCACACCGCGAGGAGCACGCATGGCCATCACCTGTTTCATCCGCTACGAGATCGACCCGTTCCAGCGCGACCAGTTCCGCATCTATGCCGAACACTGGGGGCGCATCATCCCGCGCATGGGCGGCCGCCTGCTCGGCTACTTCCTGCCGCACGAGGGCAGCAACGTCGAGGCCTGGGGCCTGGTCGGCTTCGACAGCCTGGCCGCCTACGAGGACTACCGCCTGCGCCTGCGCGCGGATGCCGAGGCCTGCGCCAATTTCGCCCTGGCGCGCGAGCGACGCTTCATCCTGCGCGAGGAACGCACCTTCCTGGAAGACGTGGCCGGGACGACGACGGGGACGCGATGACGGTCGCCGTCATCTTCGAGGTCGAGCCGGCGCCCGGACGGCGCCAGGACTACCTCGACGCCGCAGCGCTGCTGCGCGATATGCTGGAGCGCGTCGACGGCTTCGTCTCGATCGAGCGGTTCGAATCGCTGTCGCGGCCCGGACGCATGCTGTCGCTGTCGTTCTGGCGCGACGAGGACGCGGTGCGGCGCTGGCGCAACGAACCCGCGCACCGCGCCATGCAGGCGCAGGGCCGCGCCGGCGTGTTCCGCGACTACCGCCTGCGCGTGGCCGCCGTCGTGCGCGACTACGGCATGGACGCGCGCGCCGGGGCGCCGGCCGACGCGCGCGTCGCGCACGGCTGACCGGCGCCGCCGGACGTCGCGCCGCTAGACGTTGCGCCGCTCCCCGCGGAAGCGCCGGATCGCCGCATTCACCATGCCCTCGGCGCTGCCCTGGCGCTCGGCCTGGCCGCGCAGGAAGGCGGCGTCGTTGCCGTCCGTGGCCGCCGCGGCGATGTGCGCCAGCGCCTCCATGCCGCCCAGCGCCTGGGCGTCGGCCGCGACCAGGCTGGCGGTGGCGAGGATGTCGTCGCGGATCGCGATCGCCTCGTAGGTCTTCGGGTGCGTGATCACGCCGTCCAGGCCGAAGCGGCTGGCCTGGAAGCGGTTGTAGTTGTAGACCAGGTAGTCGTCCTCGCACGGCGCTTCGTCGGCGCCGCGCCGTTCCAGCAGGTGGCGGCAGATCGCCTGCAGGTAGGCGGCCAGCGCCGCCGCCCGTTCCACCGTCAGCGGCGTGTCGCACACGCGCAGCTCGATGGTGCCGTATTCCGGCTTGGGGCGCAGGTCCCAGTAAAAGTCCTTCATGCTGCGGATGATGTTGGTGCGCTCCATCTTGGCGAAGTAGACGTTCGCGAAGTCGTCCCAGCTCAGGGTGAACGGCGCCCGCCCGCTCATCGGGAAGGCGAACACGGAATTCAGGCGCGCCGAGTCGAAGCCGCTGTCGTGGCCCTGCACGTACGGCGACGAGGCCGACAGGGCGATGAAGTGCGGGATGTAGCGCGACAGCGCGTGCAGCAAGTACAGCGCGTCGTCGCCGCTGGCGCAGCCGATGTGCACGTGCTGGCCGAACACGGTGAACTGCTTGGCCAGGTAGCCGTACAGCGACGACAGTTCCTGGAAGCGCTGCTTGGACGAGATGCGCTGCTCGGACCAGTGCTGGAACGGATGCGTGCCGCCGCCGGCGATGCCGATGTTCAGCACGTCGCTGGCCGCGACCAGCGTGTCGCGGATGTCGATCAGCTCGGCCAGCAGCGGCGCGTAGGACGTGTGCACGCTCGAGTTGATCTCGATCATGCTCTCGGTGATCTCGGGCGTGACGTTGCCGGGGAAGGGCTTGCGCCTGAGCAGATGCAGCAAGTCCGTGCTGGCGGGCGTCAGGTCGAAGTCGGACAGGCTGACAAGCTGCAGTTCCAGCTCGACGCCGAAGGTCA
>DAMAFT010000736.1:0-2627 GCA_031995805.1 Massilia sp. | reverse complement strand
ACCTTTCACATGCGGTGCAAGAGTCGGAACCCAGCGCACCGTGAGTTATCAAAAAACCTGGCCCGCAGGCCAAGACCGGCAAGTATAGGGCAAAATGCCCTAATGGGCCAGCATTTCCGGCGCTTCCGTTACAATCGACGGACGTGGCGATGCCCTTCCGGCATGCCTTGAGGATTTCATCGATGAGCAAACTGACCAAGAATACCACCACCATCGCGGCCGGCCTGGCCTTCGCCGCCGTCCTGTCCGCCTGTTCCACCTTCTCGAAGGCGCCCGCCGCGGGCACCCCGCTGGCCGACGTCACGGCGAAACTGGGCAAGCCGACCGCCACCTACCCGGATCCGGCCGGCGGCCAAGTGCTCGAATACCGCGGCCAGCCGATGGGCCAGTTCCAGCACATGGCGCGCATCGGCGCCGACGGCCGCCTGGTGTCCTACACGCAGGTGCTGACCAACGAGAATTTCGCCCGCATCGGCAGCCGCACCGGCCCCATCGCGCGCTGGACGCGCGACGACGTGCTGCGCGAATTCGGCCGCCCCGCCGAGATGACGCGCGCGCGCCCCACCGGCGCCCATCCGGACGACGCCGAAGTCTGGTCCTACCGCTACAAGGACGACGGCGTGTGGAACTCGCTGATGAACGTCTACTTCAGCGCGAACGGCGTCGTGCTGCACACCGCCAAGAGCGCCGACCCGGTGCTCGACGAACGCTTCAAGGGCATGTGAGCGCCGTATCGCGCCCCGTACGGAGAATCCGGATGCGCACACCGACGCTTGCCGTTGCCCTGCTCGCCGCCGCTGCTGCTGCAACGGCGCTGTCCCTGTCCGCCTGCGCCGCGTTCCGCCAGCCGCCGCCCTTGGGCAGCCCGCTGGCGGCGGTCACCGCCGCGCTGGGCCAGCCGGCCGCCGCCTACCCGGAACCGGACGGCGGCCAGGTGCTCGAGTACCGCGGCCAGCCGATGGGCCAGTTCCAGCACATGGCGCGCATGAGCCCGGACGGCCGCCTGCTCGCCTACGAACAGGTGCTGACCAGCGAGAATTTCGCCAAGGTAAACATCGACCGGTGGACCAAGGATGACATCCTGCGCAACTTCGGCCGCCCGGCCGAGACGTCGCGCGTCGGCTACAAGGACTACGAAGTCTGGTCCTATCGCTACAAGGAAGCCGGCGTGTGGAATTCGCTGATGCACGTCCACTTCGACGCGCAGGGCGTGGTGCGCCAGATGCTCAACGGGCCGGACCCGATGTACGACGACAGGTTCCGGCACCGCTGACGCGCCCGCCGTCGCTGCAGACGAAATCCTCGACCGCGTCCAGCGTCGGCGCGATGCGGCGCAGCGTCGACGACAGCGACGCCGCCAGGCCGGCGTGGCCGACGCCGTCGTGGATCGCCTCGCGCACCGGCACCCCGGCCGCACGCAGCTTCTGCGCCAGGTTGACGGTATTGCGCTCCGGATTCACGGTCTCGTCCTTGCGGCCGGCGATCAACAAGGCCGGCGGCGCATCCTTGCCCACATGGTCGATCGGCTGCGACTCGGCCTTCGTGTACGGATAATCGAACACGGGACGCGTGGTGCGGTTTTCGACCGGCAGGAGATCGTCGGGCCCGGCCAGGCCGATCCAGCCGCGCAGCACGGACGGTGCGAGGCCCTGCTTGCCGAGCCAGCGCCCGTCCAGCGCCAGCATCGCGGCGTTGTAGGCGCCGGCACTGTGGCCCATCACGAACACCTTGTGCGGATCGCCGCCGTAGCGCGCGATCCCGCGTTCGGTCCAGGCCACGGCTTGCGCGGCATCCTCGAGGAAACCGGGGTAGCGCACCTGCGGATACAGGCGGTAATCCGGCACCACGACCACGAACCCGCGCCCCGCCAGCGCCCGGCCCACGTAGGCGTAGTCCTTGCGCTCGCCGTCGAGCCAGTTGCCGCCATAGAAGAACACGCTCACCGGCGCCGCACCGTCCTGCTGGGGCGGACGGTAGACATCGAGCCGGTTGCGCGCGTCGGCGCCATAGCGCAGGCCGGAGGCGGCCTGGGTGAACCTGCCGGGCGAGACGGCGTTGACGACGGAGAGCGTGGAGCAGGCAGACAGCGTGGCGCCCAGGAGCAGGACGGCGGCGCAAAACGGGATTCCGGGCATCGGTCTGGACAGGATGGCGAAACGGTCGAGTATCGCCAGCCAGCGCCGCAATTTCCGTAGCAAAAACGTAAGAATGTGTGAATATCGGCATGGCCGCGCCCGCTATACTGGCAAGCATGCACATTGCCGCCCAGCCACAGCCTCTTCCACGCCGCCCCGCCGGCCTCGCACTGACCGTCCTGGTCCATGCCGCCCTGCTGTTCGCGTGGCAGGCGGCGCAGCGCCCGGCGCCCGCAGCGCTGGAAACGGACAACTCCTACGTCCAATGGCTGCGGCTTGCCGCCCCGCCACCCAGCCCGGCCCCTGTCCACGCCGCGGTGCAGGAAGTGCCGGCAACGCAGTTGCAACCCGCGGCCGCGCGTGCGCGCGGCGGCCGCGCCGCGCCGGCGCCGCCATCCACCCCTGCGGTGCAGTCCGGGGCCGGCGTTCCGTCCGTGCCCGCTGCGCCCCCGACAGCGAACGGCATCGTGCCGCCGGCCACGGCGGGCGCGA
>DAMAFT010000735.1:0-2630 GCA_031995805.1 Massilia sp. | reverse complement strand
CATGGTGCAGCAGGACCTTGCCCGCCTCGTTCGGGATGAAGGCCAGCGCCTTGCCGGACAGGACCAGCAGGTGGCCGGTGGACAGCGCCACCACGTCCAATGTGGTGCCGGCGGCCACCGACAGGCCGCGCGCCGCCGCGCCGGACAGGCGCACGGTGGCGACGCTGGCGCCGGCCGCGCCGCGCAGCACGATCTCGATGCCGTCGCCGACCGCCTGCGCGCTGGCGACGACCACGCTGCCGGCGCCGGCCACCGACAGCAGCGAGCCGCCGACCACCACGGCCGAGGCTTCGCCCAGCGCTTGCGAGGGAGCCGACAGGTCGGCGGCTTGGGAACTGCCGACCGCCAGGCTGAACAGGGTCAATGCGAGCAGGCGTCTCATGTGTCTTGCACTCCATCGATACGGGATGGCTGCATTCTGGACGGGGCAGGGCGCCCGCACAATCGTGCGACGGGCGGGTCGCACGCGCTGCGCCGGCCGGTATCGTCTTGCGCTACCGCAAGCCAAAGCAGGATTATTAATTTCTTTACATAAATTGCAAAATCACCGCATCGGGAATGGCAAAGATGCTTGCCGGTATCGCACTTGTTTGGTGCGGATGCTGCCGCGCCGAACAGTGTTAAGGTCTTGTTAAAAATCCGCTTACCATGTTGTCATCGCCGGTTCGCCGTCCCGGAACCCGGCCCGACTTCAAAAAAAGGAAGCGACATGGACCACTTCAAGGACATCAACCAGACACGGCGCGGCCTGCTGATCGGCGGCGCGCTGTCCGCCACGGCCGCCGCGCTGCCCGCGATGGCGCAGGCCGATGCGCCGGCCCCGGGCGGCGCGCCGGCCGCCACCCCGGCCCCGGTCAGCGGCAAGGTGGCGCTGAGCGTCAACGGCCAGCGCTACGAGATGACCGTCGACACGCGCACCACGCTGCTCGACCTGCTGCGCGAGCACATGCACCTGACCGGGACCAAGAAAGGCTGCGACCAGGGCCAGTGCGGCGCCTGCACCGTCATCGTCGACGGCCGCCGCATCAATTCCTGCCTGACGCTGGCGGTGATGCACGAGGGCGCCCAGGTCACCACCATCGAGGGACTCGGCCAGCCCGGCAAGCTGCATCCGATGCAGGCGGCGTTCGTCAAGCACGACGGCTACCAGTGCGGCTACTGTACCCCCGGCCAGATCTGCTCGGCCGTGTCGGCGCTCGACGAGCTGCAGCGCGGCATCCCGAGCCACGTTACCGGCGACCTGGCCGCCAAGCCGCTGCTGTCCGTCGACGAATTGCGCGAACGCATGAGCGGCAACATCTGTCGCTGCGGCGCCTACTCGAACATCATGGAAGCGATGACGGAAGTCGCGGGGAGCAAGGCATGAAGGCATTCACCTACGAACGCGCGCAGACCCCGGCGCAGGCCGCGGCCGCCGCGCAACAGCCCAACAGCCGCTTCATCGCCGGCGGCACCAACCTGCTCGACCTCATGAAGCTCGAGATCGAGACCCCGGCCCACCTGGTCGACGTGAACGGGCTGGGCCTGGACAAGATCGAACCCACGCAGGACGGCGGCCTGCGCATCGGCGCCCTGGTGCGCAACACCGACCTGGCGTCCGACATGCGCGTGCGGCGCGACTACGCCGTGCTGTCGCGCGCGCTGCTGGCAGGCGCCTCGACGCAGTTGCGCAACAAGGCGACGACGGCGGGCAACCTGCTGCAGCGTACCCGCTGCCCGTACTTCTACGACACCAACCAGGCCTGCAACAAGCGCCAGCCGGGCAGCGGCTGCTCGGCCATCGGCGGCTACACGCGCCAGCTGGCCATCGTCGGCCACAGCGAGACCTGCATCGCCACCCACCCGAGCGACATGGCGGTGGCCATGCAGCTGCTGGACGCCGGCGTGGAGACGGTGAACGCCGGCGGCGCCACCCGCGTCATCCCGATCGCCGACTTCTACCGCCTGCCGGGCGGCACGCCGCACATCGAGAACACCCTGCAGCCGGGGGAACTGATCACGGCGGTCACCCTGCCCAAGCCGCTGGGCGGCAAGCACTACTACCGCAAGGTGCGCGACCGCGCGTCCTACGCCTTCGCGCTGGTGTCGGTGGCGGCCGTGGTGCTGCCGGACGGCGGCGGCAGGGTGGCGCTGGGCGGCGTGGCGCACCGGCCGTGGCGCGTGCCGCAGTCGGAAAGCGCGCTGCCGCGCGGCGCCGTGGCGGTCACCGACCAGCTGCTGGCCGGCGCCCGCGTCACCAACGACAACGCATTCAAGGTGCCGCTGGTGCAGCGCACGCTCGACGCCATCCTGGCGGAAGCGCGCGCCGGCCAGCGCACGGGCTGAAGGAGGACGACCCATGAAATTCACCACACCCGCCACCACCAACCCGATCGACCGCCTGAAGGTCGTCGGCAAGCCGACCGACCGCATCGACGGCCCGCTCAAGACCACCGGCACCGCCCCCTATGCCTACGAAGAGCACAAGGCGGCGCCGAACGCCGCCTACGGCTACGTGGTCGGCGCCGCCGTCGCCAAGGGGCGCATCGCCGCGATCGACACGTCCGCCGCGAAGGCGGCGCCGGGCGTGCTGGCTGTCGTGACGTACGAGAACGCCGGCAAGCTGGGCAAGGGTTCCAAGAACACCGTCA
>DAMAFT010000734.1:0-2635 GCA_031995805.1 Massilia sp. | reverse complement strand
GTGGCCGGCGCGATCCAGGCCGTGCCGGAGCCGGTGCTGGGCGGCGCCGCGATGGTGATGTTCGGCGCCGTCGCCGCGGCCGGCATCAACATCCTGGCCAGCGTCGCGCTGGACCGGCGCGCCCTCCTGATCATCGCCGTCTCGCTGGCGCTGGGCCTGGGCGTGTCGCAGGTGCCCGAGTTCCTGGCGCACATGCCGGCGGCGCTGCGCCACGTGCTGGAATCGGGCGTGGCGACCGGCGGCATCTGCGCGCTGGTGCTGAACTGGTTCCTGCCGGCGGAGCCGCGCCGTGCCTGACTATCCGGGCCGCCCGTCCGGCCGCGGCGCCAGCAGCCGCGGCGCATACGCCGCCGCGTAGGCCAGGAAGGCGCCGCTCCAGCAGGCCGTGGCCAGCACCAGGCAGGGCATGCGCCAGGCCGGCGCCACCGCCGCCGCGAAGCGCGCCACCACGGCCGCCTGCACCAGCACGTACATCAGGCATTCGGCGCGCCCGGCGCGCAGCGGCCGGCCCGTGTGGCCCAGCGCCGTGCGCGTGATCATGCCGGCGATCAGTCCCGCCAGCGCGCCCACCGTCAGCACGTGCACGGCCGCGCCCTGCGCCGCCAGGCCGGCCTGGGCCAGCGCCAGCAGCAGCAGGCCGGCCGGGATCCAGGCATACGACAGGTGCAGGATCCACAGCAGCGGATGGCGCCAGGTGCGCCACGGCTTCCAGCCAGCCAGGCGCAGGGCCTGCGCGGCGGCCGCGGCGCACGCCAGCGCGGCGCCGGCCGGCGCCGGCAGGCCGGAGGCCCACGCCGCGCCGGCCGCCGCGGTGAGGCCGAGGGCCGCCCGGTCGACGCGCGCGTCCTGCACCGGCTTGGCGCCGGGCAGCGCGTTCGCGGTGAACATCGGGATCACGCGCCCGCCGATGGCGGTCTCGATGACGACCACCAGCATGATCGCGCCATGCACCGGCGCCAGCGGATCGATGTCCAGCCAGCCCAGCACGGCCGCGTGGTACAGCGCATTCGCCAGCGCCAGCAGCGCCAGCAGCCCGACCAGGAACATGTTGCGGCGGTTGCCCGACTGCCGCAGCACGCGGTACAGCGGGATGGCCGCCACCGGCAGGAAGGCCACGTCGACCAGCGCGGCCAGCGGCGGCGGCGCCGCGACCAGCGCGACCCGCCCCGCCACCCACAGCCCGGCGATGGCCGCCAGGCGCCAGCCGCGCGGCGTCCACAGGCGCGTCCAGTTGTAGCCCGCCGTGTACAGGAAGCCGACCACCACGGCGGCGGTGAAGCCGAACACCATTTCGTGCATATGCCACAGCACGTCGATGCGCGCCGGCAGGCGCCAGCCCGCCTGCGCCGCCGTCCACGCCGGCACGGCCAGCGCCGCGAACACGGCGGCCAGCAGGTAGAACGGGCGGAATCCGAGCGCGAACAGCGCCGCCGCGCGCGCTGGCGTAGACGATGGCGCGGCCCGTGGTTCGTCGATCGTGGTCAATGTCATGGCATCCCTCTTTAAGATTCATTTTTTATGCATCTTATCGAGATCCCATGCGGCGTGCAAGGCCGGCATTCAACCGAAACCGATCGCGCCGATGGCGATGGCCGCCCCGATCAGGACCACGGCGCACAGCAGCGCCCACTTCGGCGCGAAGCGCAGCACCAGCCCACGTCGAGCTTGAGCATGGCGACGATCAGGTAGAACGACGCCATCAGGGAGCTGAACACGTGCACCGGCAGCCCGAGCAGCGAGGCGCGGGCGATGTCCGGCGCCGGCACGCCGTGCACGGCCCCAGCGCGGGCGGGATCACCGCGACCAGCGCCGTGCCCATCGCATCGACCATGCCAGTGCCGTTCAGGACGCCCGTGAAGGCGCCGCGCTGGACGTCGAAGGCGCCCAGCGGCGGGAAGCGGCCGCCGGCGGACAGCGACATCTCGTCGAGGTACATGCCGGTGGCCGAGCCGGTGCCGCCGTACAGGTTCATCATGTTCAGTTCGGAGATGCCGCGCACGGCCACGCCGCCCTGGCCGGCCTGCTCCTGGCGCAGTTCGACGCCGGCCATCGAACCGGCCAGCGACGCCAAGTCCTCGGCGCCGACGTCCTTCAGGTTCTTTTCCGAGAATACGTTGATGGCCTGGGGGACGTCCTGCATCGCCCGGGCGCGGCGCGTGGCCGTCGCGACGACGGTTTCGATGCCGTCCTCGAGCGGCACGGTGCGGGTGCACTCCCTGTCGAGCGCGCGTGAAGCTTGATCAGGCTATTGCGTCAATTTATCGATGTCAATCTTGATAAAAATCGTCAAGTCGGGATTGCATGGACGAGCGCGGGCGGCCCCGCAAGGCGGGCGAACAAGCGGAGAAAGAAAAAGCGCGCCCGGACGGGCGCGCGGAAGGCAAGCTGCACGAGACGGCGGCGCCGGCTCAGTCCTTCGTGCCGACCTTCCAGCGCAGGCCGAAGCCGTGCTTCAGGTCGAGGTCGCGCTGGTCGCCGGCATAGTCGGTCAGCTTGGTCACCTGCAGCTGGCCGCCACGGTTCTCGATCATGGCGATGCCGCAGATGCGCTGCGCGCCGCCATTGTCGAGCCTGACCTCGACGGCCGGCTGGTCCGGCACGCGGATCGTCACCACGCCGTCGGTCTGCGCCCAGT
>DAMAFT010000733.1:0-2636 GCA_031995805.1 Massilia sp. | reverse complement strand
CGCCGAAGCGACAGCGGTATTACGCGGCGGCCGCCGAGTTGGCGGCGGCGCTGGCGGTGCGGGTCGCCTGGCCGAATTGCGACATGGCGGCGTTCAGGTTCGATTCGATCGCTTCGACGGCCTGCTTCGAGGTCTTGCTGAACTGCTCGTAGCCGGCGTTGGCGTTGGTGATCGCGGTCTTCAGGGCCGAGACGTAGGTTTCGGAACCGGCCGGGGCGTTCTTGGTCACTTCGTCGACCAGCGAGATCACCTTGCGGTTGACTTCGGCGATCTGGCTTTCGGCGGCCTTCGAGAATTCGGCGCCGGTGTCGGCGGCGATCGAGGCCAGCTGGCGGCCGTAGGACAGGGCTTTCTCGGCGTTCGGCTGGGCTTGCTGTGCCGACAGCGCGAAGAATTCCTGGGCATCCTTGGCGCCCAGCAGCTGGCGGGCGTTGGCCGACGAGTCTTCGAGCGCGCTCTTGGCAGTGCTGATGTTCAGGCCCACCAGTTTTTCCATGCCTTCGAAGGTCTTGGTGGTCAGCGCCGACATCAGCGCGAATTGGGTTTCGAGGTTGGCTTTGGTCGCGTTCGAAAACTGCTCAGGGAATGCAAACATGAAGTTCTCCAGTCATGGATAGTTATATAAGGCTGATGCTTTCAGGCTCGGTACTTCCGTAGTGCTTTTGGACCGTAGAGGCGGGTTCTTCGCGGGGGCATCGCAGATTCGTCTTGTCCCGGCAGTGATTGTGCGCCGCAGCATGGACAATTTTTGCCGCTTTTCGATTATGCGTCAAGCACTTTTGATGCGTCGCACAATAGATGAGTGTTAACTTGCGATATATCAACGAATGCAATCGTTTGCATGGATTTCGTTTGTGCCGATACAACAGTTTCCATTTTCAATAACTGATCTGCATGGGCAAGATGCCCATGCTAGACTTGCCGTTCCGACTACCCTGGATGCCCATGTCCGACGCTTCCGCCAGTCCCGCCGCGTCTTCCGCCAGCACCGCGCAGCCCGGCTGGCTGGCGCCTGTGCCGCTGGTCTTCGTGTTCCTGTGGAGTACCGGCTTCATCGCCGCGAAATACGGCTTGCCGTACGCGCCGCCGCTCAGTTTCCTGGTATTGCGCTGCCTGGGCGCCGTGCTGGTCCTGCTGCCGCTGGTGCTGTTCACGCGCGCGCCCTGGCCGCGCGGACGCATGGGCCACGTGGCGCTGGCCGGCCTGTTGTTGCAGGCGGGCTACCTGGGCGGCGTCTGGAGCGCGATCAAGCTGGGCATGCCGGCCGGGTTGTCGGCGCTGATCGTCGGCATGCAGCCGGTACTGACCGCCATCGCCGCGCCGCTGATCGGCGAGCGCGTGACGCGCCGGCAGTGGCTGGGCCTGCTGCTGGGCCTGTCCGGCGTCGGCATGGTCGTGGCCGCCAGGATCAGCCTGGACGGCCTGGCGCCGCAGGCGATCGGCCTGTGCGTGCTGGCGCTGCTGGCGATCACGGCCGGCACCATGTACCAGAAACGCTTCTGCCCGCAGTTCGACCTGCGTACCGGCACCGTGGTCCAGTATTCGGCCAGCGCGCTGGTCATGCTGCCGCTGGCGGTGCTGCTGGAAGACTTCGGCCCGGCCATGGACCGGGTGCACTGGACGCCGCAGTTCGCCGGCGCGCTGCTGTGGTCGATCCTGGCGCTGTCGATCGGCGCCATCTTCCTGCTGTACCGCCTGATCAGCCGCAACGACGCGACGAAGGTAACGAGCCTGCTGTACCTGACGCCGCCCACCACGGCCGTCATGGCCTGGCTGATGTTCGGGGAACGACTCAATGCGCTCGGCCTGGCCGGCATGGCGGTGGCCGTGCTGGGCGTGGCCTGCGTCGTCAAGACATGAAACGGAGACACGATGATCACCAATGACAGCCAGCAGGCCGTGGACGCGGCCATCACCTCGCGCCGCTCGGTCCGCGCCTTCCTGCCGATCCCGGTGGCGCGCGCGGACATCGAAGCCATCCTGCAGGTGGCGGCGCGCGCCCCGTCGGGCACCAACACCCAGCCCTGGAAGGTGCACGTGCTGACCGGCGCCGCCAAGGAGCGCCTGAGCGCGACGATCCTGGCCGCCTACCAGGACCCGGAGCAGGCCCGGGCGCACACGGAGGAATATGCCTACTATCCGCGCGAATGGGTCTCGCCGTTCGTCGAGCGCCGCCGCAAGGTCGGCTGGGACCTGTACGCGCTGCTCGGCCTGACGCGCGACGACAAGGCCGGCATGGCCGCCCAGCACGGCCGCAACTACCGCTTCTTCGATGCCCCCGTCGGCCTGATCTTCACCATCGACCGCGTGATGGCGCAGGGTTCCTGGCTCGACTATGGCATGTTCCTCGAGAACATCATGATCGCCGCGCGCGGGCGCGGCCTCGATACCTGCCCGCAGGCCGCCTTCACGCAGTTCCACCGCATCATCGCCGCCGAGCTGGCGCTGCCGGCCAACGAGATGGTGGTGTGCGGCATGGCGCTGGGCCATGCCGACCCGGACAAGGTCGAGAACACCCTGGTCACGGAGCGTGAACCGATCTCGTCGTTCGCCCGCTTCCTCGAATAGGGGTATACTCGAGCTTGCAAGCTGTTGAAAATTCAAGAGATTTCTGCAACGCATCGCGTTTTGCGCTG
>DAMAFT010000732.1:0-2641 GCA_031995805.1 Massilia sp. | reverse complement strand
AACCCCACCAGGTGATCCTGGTGGGGTTTTTTGCTTTGGGCATTCGCAAAAACCGACGGAAGAGTGCCGGGGCACTCTTCCGCCTGCGCAGGAGCGACAGACCGGCGTTTCAGAAGCCCGCTGCAGCAATTCCATCCAGTTTTTCCATCACCTCATCCGACAGCACCAGCTCCGCCGCCTTCAGGTTGTCGCGTAAATGCGCCACCGACGACGTCCCTGGAATCAGGAGGATGTTCGGCGCGCGGCGCAGCAGCCAGGCGATCGCCACCTGCATCGGCGTCGCACCGAGATCCGCGGCGACGGCCGACAGCGCGTCCGACTGCAGCGGGCTGAAGCCGCCCAGCGGGAAGAACGGCACGTAGGGAATGCCGTCGCGCGCCAGCATGTCGATCAGCGCATCGTCCTGGCGGTGGACCAGGTTGTACATGTTCTGCACGCAGGCGACGGGCACGATCCGGCGCGCGTCTTCCACTTGCCGATGCGTGACGTTGCTCAGGCCGACGTGGCGGATCAGGCCGCGCTCGCGCATTTCCGCCAGCGCCGTCACCTGCGCTTCCAGCGACCCCTCGACCGGGCCGTGGACGTCGAGCATGCTGCGGAAATTCACGACCTCCAGCACGTCCAGGCCGAGGTTGCGCAGATTGTCGTGCACGGCCTGCTCCAGTTCCTGTGGCGACATCGCCGGCAGCCAGGCGCCGGCGTCGTCGCGGCGGGCGCCGATCTTGGTCACGATGACGAGGTCGTCCGGATAGGGATGCAAGGCATCGCGGATCAGCCGGTTGGTGACGTGCGGACCGTAGAAATCCGACGTGTCGATGTGGTTCACTCCCAGTGTGAGCGCTTCGCGCAGCACGGCGAGCGCGCCGGCGGGATCGCGCGGCGGTCCGAACACGCCGGGGCCGGCCAGTTGCATGGCGCCGTAGCCGAGGCGGCGGACAGCATGGTTGCCGAGCTTGAAGGTGCCGGCTTGATCGATGGGGTAGGACATGGTTTTTCCTCTCGTTGAATGGTGTCTCAACGATAGGGCCGACCCACATGCATGACAATCCGGTATAGTCTGGATGGGCTGTACGCTGGAACGTACAATGGATAGAGCATGAATATCGATCTCGGCGATCTTTCCGCCTTTGTCGCCGTCGCGCGTGCGGGCGGCTTTCGCGATGCCGCGCGCGCGACGGACAGCAGCGCATCCGGCCTGAGCGACGCCGTCCGGCGCCTGGAAGCGCGGCTCGGCGTGCGCCTGCTCAACCGCACCACGCGCAGCGTCGTGCCGACCGAGGCCGGACAGAGCCTGCTGGACCGGCTCGGTCCGGTGCTCAGCGAAGTCGACGCCGCGCTCGACGTCGTCAACGGCTTTCGCGACACACCGACCGGCACGCTGCGCCTGAACGTCCCGGTCAGCGCGGCGCGCCTCGTGCTGCCGTCGATCGTGCCGCGTTTTCTCGCCGCCTATCCGGAAATCCGCCTGGAAGTGATCGCCGACGAGAACTTCGTCGACGTGCTGGCCGCCGGTTGCGATGCCGGCATCCGCTACGAAGAGCGGCTGGAACAGGACATGATCGCGGTGCCGATCGGCCCGCGCGTGCAGCGCTTCGCCGCCGCCGCCGCGCCCGGCTACCTGGCGCGCCATGGCCGTCCCGCGCATCCGCGCGAACTGCTCGACCACGCCTGCCTGCGCGCGCGCTTTTCCAGCGGCGCGCTGATCCAGTGGACGTTCGAACGCGAAGGAGAGACGGTGCGCATCGATCCCAACGGCCAGTTGCTGGTCCAAGTGGGCGGTGCGCTCGACTTGATGATCGATTCGGCGGTGGCCGGTCTCGGCCTGGTCTATCTGTTCGAGGACTGGCTGCGCCCATACATCGAGCGCGGCCTGCTCGAACCCGTGCTGGAATCCTGGTGGCCGCAATTTTCCGGCCCTTATCTCTACTATCCGGGTCGCCGGCTGCTGCCGGCGCCGCTGCGCGCCTTCGTCGACTTCATCCGCCAGGATCAAGGACCGCTGCCCTGACGATGCCCGGGCGGCGCGTGCTCGACATCATGGCCACGCGCCGCACTCCAGCCGCCTGCGGCGACAGCATGCCGGACGCACGGTGCGTCGCGCTGCTGCCTGCGCATGAACGGCTGGGCTTACACTGGCCTGCGTCTACGCTCCCCCCGATACCGGAACCTCGGGCAGGCCAGTGTCGCCCAGTTCGTCAATCCGCGCCGCCGGTGTGCCCGGCGACAGCAGCCCATTATCCGGCTGCAAGCCGCCCCATCTGTTCGGCGCCTCACACAACATCGTGCACAGCACCAGATCACCGGCGACCAGGCGCGCACGATGCGCGCCTGCGACGTCCACTGCGCCAGGCTGTGGCGCCCGATCGCGGCCGCCATCATGTACGGCACGCCCGGCAGCAGCAGCGCGCGATCATTCGCGAGCGTGGCGACAGCGATCTCGATCACGCGCAGGTTGCCGCGGTACTTGGCGCGGGTCGGCGGCGGCCAGTCCAGCTATTGTCGAGCCGTCAATCGTGCATGCAAATCGGCCCTTGCAGGTTCGATACCGCTTTGCTATAGTCTCGCTCCTCCGACGCAGACGCAGCCCACGGCAGCGAAAGCGGAAGAAAAAGAAGAGTTGACGAGTTAAACGAAACACTGC
>DAMAFT010000731.1:0-2642 GCA_031995805.1 Massilia sp. | reverse complement strand
GCCGAATTTCATCCCCATCGACCTCGGGCCCGCGTCGCCGGAACAGATCGTCACCGGGGAAAGCGCCCGCCTGGGCGTCACCATGTACCGCACCGCGGACGACCCGATCACCGAGGCCGCCACCGACATCGAGCTGGCGCGCGAATACATCGCGCACGGCGAGCTGAGCGCCAAGTCGATCCAGAATACCCAGAAGGAGCTGTACCGCTTCCTCACCTGGTGCCGCGAGGAGGCCGGCAAAACGCTGGCCCAGTTGAACGTCGCCGACCTCAACGACTACAAGGAATTCCTGCGCAATCCGCCGCCCGCATGGGTATCGCGCACCAAGTGGCCGCGCAGCGATGCGCGCTACCGGCCGTTCAGCGGCCCGCTGTCCGACCCCAGCCGGCGCCAGGCCATGATTGCCGTGAAAGGCCTGATGGGCTTCGCCGAGCAAACCGGCTACCTGCGCCGCAATCCGGGCGCCCTGGTGCGCAACGTCCGTACGCCCGCGGCCAGCCGCATCACGCGCTACCTCACCCAGGACGCGATCGCGCTGGCGCTGGAAACGGTGTCGGCACGGCCGGCCGACACCCCGGCGGCCCTGCGCCGGCGCGCGCGCGACCGCTTCCTGCTGGTCGCGTTCGCCCATACCGGTGCGCGCCTGAGCGAGATCGTCGGCGCCACCATGGGCGCCATCTACACCGAGGGCGACGGCCGTTGGTGGATCGACGTGCTCGGCAAAGGCAGCAAGCCGCGCCGCCTGCCGGTGCCGACCGACATGCTGGAGGCGTTCCAGTCCTACCGCCAGGCGTTCGGGCTGCCGCCCCAGGCCGGCCGCACCGACCGCCTGCCGCTGGTGCTGTCCAGCCGCAGCCGCGAGCCCGCGCGCATCACCGACGAAGCCGCGTCCGAAGCCATCAAGGCGCTGTTTGCCGACGCCGCAGGCGCGGCCGCCGCCCGCGGCGACGCGGACACCGCGGCCACGCTGCGCCAGGCCTCGGCGCACTGGCTGCGCCACAGCATGCTGACCAACCACGCCAACAACGGGGTACAGCTCAAGACGCTGCAGGACACGGCCGGGCATGCCAGCATTGCCACCACGGCCGCCTACCTGCACAAGACCGACCACGAGCGCTACGACGAGATCATCGCCTCCGTCAACGGACGCGGCATCCTCTGAGGACCGGCCGGGTACCGATCCGCATCGGCACTGCCTCGGCAACGACCCGCCGGCTGGCCAGTCAAAGTAGGTAAAGCTGCGCGACGGCGGCTACCGGGTCGCCGCCACCCGCCACGGCAACGACGCGGCGGCGCAGCAAATGCGCGACGACACCGGCGTCGCCGTGTTTCGCCGGGACGTGGCCGACTTCGGCGCCTGCCGCGGCGGCCTCGCCGAGGTCGAACGCGCGCTCGGCCCGGTCGACGTCCTGGTCAACTACGCCGGCATCACGGCCGACGCCGCGCTGCACAAGATGAGCGAGGTCCAATGGCGGGACGTGATCCGCACCAACCTGGGATCGATGTTCAACATGAGCCGCCAGGTCGTCGGCGGCACGCGCGACCGCCGTTTCGGCCGTATCGTCAATATCTCGTCGGTCAACGGCCGCAAGGGGGCAGGCGGGCCAGTGCAACTACGCCGCCGCCAAGGCCGGCATCCTCGGCTTCACCAAGGCGCTGGCGCTGGAAAACGCGGCGCAGCCCCTAATGCGCAAGCAGCAAGGGAATGCGCGTTTCGGCCAGCACCGTGCGGCTCGCGCCGCCCAGGCACAGTTCGCGCCAGCGGCCATGGCCGTAGCAGCCCATGACCAGCAGGTTGCTGCCACGTTCGGCGGCGAGCACCAGCAATTGGCGCCCCGGCGCCGCGCCCGCCGCGCGTACGACGGCGGCCGCCGCCACGCCGTGCTGGCCGAGGTAGGCGAGCAGTTCGCCCTGTTCGCGGCGGCAGCGCGGCTCGTCCATGTCGGCGTTCGCCAGCGTGGCCACCGTCACCGAGCGGGCACGCTGCAGCAGCGGAATCGCCGCGCCGGCGGCGGCCGCAGCCTCCCGGCCGCCGTCCCAGGCCAGCAGGACGTGGGGAGGCGCCGGCGGCGGATCGTTGCCGGGCAGGACCAATACCGGCCGTGGACTGTTCAGGATGACGTAGTCGGGAATCCGCACGGCCATGTCCGTCATGGATTCGTCCGGATCGTCCTGGCTGCAGACGACCAGGTCGGCGAAACGCGCCATCAGCGCCAGTCCGGCGTCGGCCTGGTCGCATACGAGTCGCCCCTCGTGCGGCACGCCGGCCTTCGTGGCGAGGTCCTCGAAGCGTTGCAGGGCTTGCCGGGCATGGTCGACGAGCGGTTGGTAATGGCTGGCCGACAACGTACCCGGCAGCGAGTCGTAGCCATGCGGGAACACCGCGCTGGGAATCCCCGTCATGGCTGCGCCCAGCAGGCGCGCCATGCGTGTGCGCGAGGCCGGCGGCATGGCGGATGCGTGCCGGCGCATTGCGGGACAGGTCGACGTGGACGAGGATGGTCTTGAACGTCATGGCGATACCGGTGGAAGCGATCGTTGGCACGCGGGCGATTTGTCCAGTTTCCGTGCCATGGCGGCAGAGGCTTTGATAAGCGTCAAGCGTAAGGGGGTGGCACGCGCGGACAGGCCGCGGCGTTATC
>DAMAFT010000730.1:0-2647 GCA_031995805.1 Massilia sp. | reverse complement strand
CCTGCCCGAGGCGATCGTCGGCCGCCAGGCCGCCGGCGTCGGCGCCGCCGCGCCGGTGGCGGCGGCAGGCACGACGACCGGCACGGCGCCGGCGCCGGGCCTGCCGGCCGGAGCGGCGCAATGAACCGCGCGCCGGTCCGCGCCAGCGCCGGCCGCATCGGCTACTTCGGCAAGCTGCCGGCGCGCGGCGACTTCGTCAAGCTGGCCGACGACCACCCGGTGCTCGCCATGCTGGACGACTGGCTGGCCCAGGTCATGACGCGCCTGCCGGTCGACGCGCGCTGGAAGCTGAACTACGACGCCATGGCGCCGGCCAGCTTCGCCTTCGTCGGACCAGGGCGGCGCCATGCGCTGGCGGGTCATCTGGTCGCCAGCCACGACCAGTCCGGGCGCCGCTATCCATTTCTGATGATGCGCACCGTCGACGTGCCCGATCCGGCCGGCTTCGCGGCGCGCTGTCCGCTGGCCTTCGCGCCGCTGTGGCGCTACCTGGAAGACATGGCGCCGCGCGTGCGCAACAGCGCCGATCCGGCGCCGCACCTGCATGCGCTGGCCGACGCCCAGGTCGACCTGGGCGAGCACGAGGCGGCGCTGGCCGAGTTCCTGGCCGCGTCGACGATCGGCACGCTCTCGTCCGACCTGGCGCTGGCGGCCAACCGCATGATCCTGGGCCTGGGCCTGCTGCTGCAGCCCGTCATGCACAGCCGTCCGGCGGCGCTGCAGAAAAGCCTGGTGCTGCCGCTGCCGCCGGCATCCGGACCCTGCCATGCGACCGCCGCGTTCTGGCTCGAGCTGGTGACGCCGTTCATCCGCCGCAGCGGTTTCGACCTGGCGCTGTTCCTGACCACGGTGCGCGGCCGTCCCGCGCTGGTGGTCGGCTTCGGCGGCGAGGCGGCCGGCACGCTGCATGCGCTGGTCGACCCGCTGGTGGCGCTGGAACACCAGGTGCACCTGGACGACAACGACTGGATCGACGAACAGCTCGGCATCGACATCGACGTGCGCGCCCTGGCCAGCTACCTCGAGCAGCCGATGCTGCCGCTGCGCCTGGCGCGCGAACTGTTCCTGAAAACCTTCATCGGAGCCGCTGCGTGAATCCCAAGTCCCTGACCTTGCTGCTTGCGCTTGCCGCCACCCTGGATCCTGCTGCCGGCCATGCCGATACCGTGGCCGGTACTGCGCCGGCGCCGGTCGTCGTGTCCGGTACGGTCGGCGATGCCGCCGCCAAGGCCGCGCTGCTGGCGCGCCTGCGCGCGCTGTACGGCGCCGCGCGCGTCGTCGACCAGCTGGCCGTCGGGCGGGTATCGACGCCGCCCAACTGGAACGAACACGTGGCGCGGCTGGTCGGCCCGAACCTGAAGCTCGTCAGCCGCGGCCAGCTGCAGGTCGACGGCACCAGCGTCAGCCTGCGCGGCGACGTCGCCAGCGAAGCCCAACGCCAGCAGGTCGCATCCGAACTGGCGCTGGGCCTGGACGCCGGCTACACCGTCAACAACGGCTTGCGCGTGGCGGCGTCGGAGCAGGGCATGCTCGACAGCGTGCTGGCCGACCGCATCATCGAGTTCGAGTCCGGCAAGGCGACGCTGGCCGATTCCGGCAAGCTGATCCTCGACCAGATGAGCGCCGTGCTGCTGCGCCTGAAGGACAAGAAGGTCGACGTGATCGGCCACACCGACAATGCCGGCTCGCGCGCCGGCAACCTGTCGCTGAGCCAGGCGCGCGCCGAAGCCGTCAAGGCCTACGTGACGGCACGCGGCGTTGCCCCCGACATGATCGCTGTCTCCGGCGAAGGCCCGGACCGTCCCGTGGCCGACAACCGCACCCCTGAAGGCCGCGCCCGCAACCGCCGCATCGAGTTCAAGGTGGTCCAGTAAGTCCGCAGCGCCGGCTGGAACCCCAAGAAACATCCCGCCGCCAATCCTGGCGGCTTTTTTTTGCAAACAATTCGGGCTTCAAAACATAACGTGAGGGCAATTACCCAAAACCGGGGTCTGACCCCGGTTTGATGGGGTCAAGGGAGGGTGATGGTCACGTTGGCCGAGCGCGGCGGCAGCTTGACGAGGTCGTTGTAGGCGGCCAGCGTGTCGGTAGTTTCGTGGGCCAGCGCGGTGCGCAGGCCCAGCCAGGCGCCCAGGCCGGCGAGGACGAAGACGCCGCTGAGTACCCACAGGGACATGTCGCCGCCCAGCTTGTGGGCGATCTGGTCGGGGCGCTCCGCGTGCGGGGCGAAGCCGCGGCTCTTGCCGCGCATGCGGGCGATCTCGTCGCCCAGGCGCGCGGTCAGGTAGTTCAGCTTGTCCTTGCCGTCCAGCGCGAAGCGGCCCTCGAAGCCGAGCAGCAGGCACATGTGGTAGACCTCGAGCGCCTGCAGGTGCAGGCTGCCCTTGGCGCGCAGGTCTTCCAGGCGCTGGAAGAAGTGCTCGCCGGCGAGCTGGTCGCCGAACAGGCGCAGTTGCAGGGGCCGGGTCTCCCAGGCGTCGCGGATGTCGTAGCCGGAGCGCAGGATGATCTCGTCGACGGCCGCGCAGAACGCATACTTGGCCGCGGTCACGTCCTCGGCCGGGATGCCGTGGGCCCTGGCGTTGCGGTCGACTTCGCCGAGGAAGGCCGTCATGTGCTCGGCGAAGGCGGTCTTGTCCTGCGGGCC
>DAMAFT010000729.1:0-2651 GCA_031995805.1 Massilia sp. | reverse complement strand
GGTACTGGGCGCCGACCTCACCCGGATGCCGCGCGCGCTGCTGGACATCGCCGGCAATCGCGACGTCATCGCCATCGACCAGGATCCGGCCGGGCACCAGGGCGTGACGGTGCAGCGCGGCGCCGACACGCAGGTGCTGGTGCGCACGCTGGCGGCGCCGGGAACGAAGGCGGTGGCGCTGGTCAACCGCGGCGCCCGTCCGCGCCGCGTGAGCGTGCCGCTGGCGCGGCTGCAGATGGCGCCGGGCGCCGGCGCGCGCGATGCCTGGAGCGGGGAGGAACGCACGCTCGGCGCGACGCTCGCGGTCGACCTGGCGCCGCGCGAGACGGCCCTGCTGGTGCTGCGCGGCGCGGCGCTGCGGCCCGGCCGCGTGCTGTTGACCGAAGTCCCGGCGCGCATGCGCATCCTGGACGATGGCGCCGCGGTCCTGTCGACGGCGCAGGCGGCCAGGTGGGTGCCGGTGCAGGCCAACGCGGCGCCATCGGGCCGGCCCCTGAAACTCGGCGGCGCGGCGGTCGCGGACGGTATCGGCGTGCTGGCCGGGTCGCGCGTGGCGGTGGACCTCGAGGGTGGCTTTGCGCGCTTTCGCAGCCGCGCGGGGACCGTGGCACGCATCAGGGCTGGCGGAGACGCGGTCGCGTATCGCGTGATCGGCGACGGCAAGGTGTTGTTCGAGCGCAGCGGCGCGGGCGCGGTCGAGATCGACGTGGCGGTGGCCGGCGTGCGCAGGCTGGAGCTGGTCACGCAGGGACCGGCCGGCAAGGTGGTCGAGGTCGCCTGGGCGGGCGCCGAGCTGGCACGGCAGGAGGGCGTCGACTGACACATTGGCGGCGCCAGGAGCGCCGGCACGGGGCCGTTCTCCATGAATCCGTGGCGCGGAGAAATCATCCATAATGACGAAACCTTTGCCTAGGGCATGTAGTGTCCCAGGAAGAGTTTTTGCCTTTCGTCATGTATGGAGATATTGTTGAAGCCGATCGAGCCACGCGCCGCGCAGGATACCGAAACGACGGGCGCGCGGCTGTTCCACGCCAACGCACGCTACACCTTCCACCGGACCCAGCGCCCGGAAGGGGCATGCGTCGCCAAGTCGGCGCGCCTCGCGCCGTACGACGGCGAGGCCGTCGCCGCGCTGCGCCGCGAATGCGCGCTGCTGCACGGACTCGACCTGCCCGGCGTGGTGCACGTCATCGGCATGGCCGAGACCGACGACGGACTGGCGCTGCTGATGCGCGACGCCGGCCAGGAAAACCTGGACGCCCTGCTGCGCCGCGGCCCGCTGCCGGTCGCCGCCTTCCTGGACGCGGCACTGCAGCTCGCGCAGGCCGTGGCCGGCCTGCACCGGGTCGGCATCGTCCATCGCGACATCAATCCGGCGAACATCGTGCGCGATGCGGCATCCGGCACGCTGACGCTGGTCGATTTCGGCATCGCCATGCGCCTGCCGGTGGCAGCGGCGGCGGACGACGGCGTCGCGCCGGAGCAGCCCGAGGGCTCGCTGGCCTACATGTCGCCGGAGCAGACCGGGCGCACCGGGCGTTCGCTGGACGCGCGCTCGGACCTGTATTCGCTCGGCGTCACCCTGTACGAAGCGCTGACCGGCGTGCTGCCGTTCGCGGCGCAGGACCCGATCGAACTGATTCATGCGCACCTGGCGCGCCTGCCGAGGCCGCCCCACGCCGTCGATGCGGCGATCCCGCCGTTGCTCTCCGACATGGTGCTCAAGCTGCTGGAAAAGGAGCCGGAGCGGCGCTACCTCAGCGCCGAGGCGCTGCTGGCCGACCTGCGCCAGGCCCGCGAGGCATGGGACGCGACCGGCGCCATCGCGCCGTTCCCGCTCGGCGGCCACGACGTGCCGCGCCAGCTGCGCATCCCCGCCAGGCTGTACGGCCGCGGCGCCGAAACCGGCCTGCTGCGCGACGCCTTCGCGCGCGTGGGCCGGTCGCGCCAGGAACTGGTGCTCGTCGCCGGCGCGCCGGGCGTCGGCAAGTCGGCCCTCGCGGGCTGCCTGGAACGGCTGGCGGGCGAGCGCGGCGGCTACTTCGTCTGCGGCAAGTTCGACCAGTTGCAGCGCAGCGTCCCGTATGCGGGCCTGGTGCAGGCACTGCGCATGCTGGTGCGCCGTTTGCTGACGGAACCCGAAGCGGCGCTGGCGGCATGGCGCGCGCGCATCCTGGCGGCGACGGCGCCGAATGCACGCATCCTGGCCGACGTCATTCCCGAGATCGCGGCCATCGTGGGCGCGCAGCCGGCGCCGGCGGCGCTGGGGCAGGTCGAGTCGCGCAACCGTTTCAACCAGGTGTTCACGTCCTTCCTCGGCGTGTTCGCCGGCGCCGGCCAGCCGTTCGTCCTGTTCCTGGACGACCTGCAATGGGCCGACGCCGCATCGCTGCAACTGATCCGCCAGTGGCTGTGCGACGACACGGTCGGTCGCCTGCTGGTGGCGGGCGCGTACCGCGACGACGAGGTCGGCCCGGCGCACCCGCTGTCGCTGGCGCTGGACGAACTGCGCGCGGCGCACGTGCCGGTGTCGTCGATCTCCCTGCATCCGCTGGGGCGCGAGCACGTGGTCGACCTGCTGGCCGACACGCTCGGCCGCCCGCGCGAGGAATGCGCGGTGCTCGCCGAGCTCGTCGTCGACAAGACCGCGG
>DAMAFT010000728.1:0-2659 GCA_031995805.1 Massilia sp. | reverse complement strand
CTGCAAAGTTTCCGCATCACGATGGCATGGCTGCACACCTGGTTCGGCCTGGTGCTCGGCTTCGTGCTGATGGTCGTGTTCTTCTTCGGCGCCCTGTCGGTGTTCGACCGCGAGATCGACCGCTGGGCGATCCCGGCCTCGCGCCACGAGCCGCAACCGATCCCCTCGTTCGACAAGATGCTGCGCCCGGTCTTCGAGGGCATGCAGCCGAACGGGCAGGAACGCGCCGCCATGGAAAGCCAGGTGAACGGCCCGCTGCCGGCGCGCTTCGACACCGTGCGCCACTGGGGCGCCTACACCACCCACCGCGATCCGGTGCTCGGCCTGTTCGCCGGCTACGAGGTGCCGAACGCCAAGGATCCGGAAAACGCGATCTGGGCCAACCGCACCATCGACCCGCGCAGCGGCGCCGCCCTGCCCGACGACCGCCTCAAGATCGGCAGCGGCTTCTTCTATCCGCTGCACTACAGCCTGACGCTCGACTGGAAGGGCCTCGGCATGTGGATCGTCGGCCTGGCCGCCCTGATGATGCTGGTGGCGCTCGTCACCGGCGTGGTCATGCACCGCAAGATCTTCCGCGAGCTGTTCACCTTCCGTCCGGCCAAGAGCACCCAGCGCAGCATGCTCGACCTGCACAATCTCACCGGCGTGGTGGCGCTGCCGTTCCACTTCTTCTTCGCCTTCACCGGCCTGGCGATCTTCGCCGGCATCTACTTCCCGGTCACGCACACCCAGCTCGATCCGTTGCACGAACAGCACGAGCAGCTGGAAGCGAAGGAGACCGGCCTGCCGCACGACCGCGCCGGCATTCCCGCGCCGCTGGCGTCGGTGGACGCCATGGTCGCCGAAGCGCAGCGCCGCTGGGCCGCCAAGGGCATGGCCGGCGACGTCGGCTACCTGGGCCTGACCCACGTGGGCGACGCCAACGGCTACGTCAGCGTCTACCGCGCCGGCACCGACCGCATCCAGCTGACCGGCGAGGGCATCCACTTCAAGGCCTCCACCGGCGCCCTGCTGCGCGAGGATCCGCCGCCGGGCGCCATCGGCCGCGTCAACGAATTCCTCACCGGCCTGCACCTGCAGCACTTCCGCCACTGGCTGCTGCGCTGGCTGTACGTGCTGGGCGGCCTGTCGGGCTGCGCCTGCATCGCCACCGGCCTGCTGTTCTTCGTCGAGAAACGCAAGCGCCAGCACGCCAGGCAGGGCGTCGCGGGCGCGCGCGTGGTCGATGCGCTGGCCGTGACGACCGTCACCGGCATGCTGGTCGCGACGCTCGGCATGCTGATCGCCAACCGCCTGCTGCCGGACGCGCTGCCGGCCGGCTGGCCGTGGCGCGGCGACATGGAGCGCTACTGCTTCTGGGGCACGTGGGCGCTGGCCATGGCGCACGCGTTCTGGCGCACCGCGCCGGTGGCCCAGGGCCGCATGGCGCCGGCCTGGCGCGAACAATGCCTGGCCGTCGCCGTGCTGGCCGTGGCGGCGCCGCTGCTGAACTGGATCACCACCGGCGACCACCTGCTGCGCACGCTGCGCGACGGCTACTGGCCGGTGGCGGGCGTGGACCTGTTCATGCTGGCGGGCGCCGTGCTGGCCCTGGTGGCCGCGCGCCGGCTGCGGCGCCGCGACGCCGGGCGCGTGCAGGCGCAAGCGGCCGCGATGGAGGCCGGCCATGCATGACGCCCTGAGCCTGCTGCTTGCCCTGGCCGCCTGCGCGGCCGGCATGGGATGGTTCGCGCTGTCGATGGACACGCACTGGGAACAGGTGCGCTGCAAGGCGCCGCGCCCCGCCGCGCTGGTCAGGCTGCTGCGCATCCTCGGCACGGCGGGACTGGCCGCGGGACTGGCGCTGTGCCTGAAGGTCGACTCGGCCTCGATCGCCGTGCTGGTCTGGGTGATGGCGATCGCCGGCGCCACGCTGGCGGTGGCCTTCACCCTCACCTGGCGCGCCAGGGTGCTGGGGGTGCTGGTGTTCTGGAGCCGCCTGTAAATTGGGTCCCCGCCTGCGCGGGGACGACGTCTTCAGAGGATCTCGGCCAGTGCGTCGCGCAGCAACGCGCATTCCTCGTCGGTGCCGATGCTGATGCGCAGCCAGTCGTCGATGCCCGGCGTATTGAAATGGCGGACCAGGATCGCGCGCTCGCGCAGGGCCTGCGCCAGGTCCGGCGCACGGCGCGTCGCGTGGCGCGCGAACAGGAAGTTGGCGGCCGACGGCAGCACCTCGAAGCCGAGTCCATGCAACGCGTCCGCCAGCCGTTCGCGCGTGGCGACCACCCTGGCGCGCTGCGCCTGGAAATACTGATCGTCCTCGATGGCGGCCACCGCGCCGGCCGTTTCCACCCGTCCCAGCGGATACGAGTTGAAGCTGTCCTTGACGCGTTCCAGGCCCTCGACCAGGTGCGCCTGGCCGATCGCGCAGCCGACGCGCAGGCCGGCCAGCGCGCGCGACTTCGAGAAGGTCTGCACCACCAGCAGGTTCGGATGACGACTCACCAGCGCCACCGCCGACTCGGCGCCGAAGTCGACGTAGGCCTCGTCAATTAGCACCACCTTGTGCGGATGCGCGCGCAGGATGCGCTCGATGTCGTCCAGCGCCAGGGCGATGCCGGTGGGCGCGTTCGGATTGGCGATCACGACGCCGCCGCCTGGGCGCTCGTAGGCG
>DAMAFT010000727.1:0-2665 GCA_031995805.1 Massilia sp. | reverse complement strand
GGCAATGGATCCGCTCGCCGAAGGGTGTGCTGGACGATGGCCGCAAGGTCACGGCCGAGATGGTGCGCGACATGATCCCGCAGGAATTGGCCAACGCCAAGGCGGCGGCGCCGAACGGCGGCAGCCCGACCTATGCGCGCGCGGCCGAGATCTTCGAGCAGATGTCGACGTCGGCGCAGTTCGCGGAATTCCTGACCTTGCCGCTGTACGAAGAAATCTGATCCGGCGGCACCGTTCGACACCGGGGTCGGAGCCCTTTGAAAATCAACACCGGGCTCTGACCCCTAGCGCACCATCCCGGTGTCACCCCATCAAAACACGTTCTTCCATTCGCGGAGGGCGGCAAACGCCGCCACCGCATCCGCGCCCGGCGCCAGCCGGCCCGCATCCACGAGCGTCTCGACGATCCCCGGCTCCGTGGCGCGCAGGAAGGGATTGGTCGCCTTCTCGATGGCGATGTTCGACGGCACCGTCGGCAGGTTGGTGCCGCGCATCCTGCTGTCGTTTGCCACGCGCATCTTGAGCGCCACGTTGCCCGGTTCCACCGCCTCGGCGAAACGCAGGTTCGACAGCGTGTATTCGTGCGCGCAATACACGAGGGTATCGTCGGGCAGGGCGGCCAGCTTGGCCAGCGAGGCCGCCATCTGCGCCGGCGTGCCCTCGAACAGGCGGCCGCAACCGGCACCGAACAGCGTGTCCCCGCAGAACAGCCAGTGCGCCCCCGGCGTTTCCCGCACGTAGGCGATGTGGCCCAGCGTGTGGCCGGGAACGTCCAGTACCGAGAACGCCAGGTCCAGGCCGGGCACGGCCACGCGCTCCCCTTCGCCGAGCGGATGCGTGACGGCATCGATGCCGTCGTTGCGCGGGCCGAATACCGGCACGCCGGCGTGCTCGAGCAGGCGCGGTACGCCACCGATGTGGTCAGCGTGATGATGGGTGAGTAGAATGGCGGTCAGGGTGAGTCCATGCGCCTGCAGCGCGTGCAGGATCGGCTCGGCATCGCCGGGATCGACGACCGCCGCATTGGCGCCGTTGTGGATGATCCACAGGTAATTGTCCTTGAAGGCCGGGACGGTCAATACGGACAGGTCGGTGCGCGATGGGGGCGTCGATGGTGTCATGAGGAAGTTTGTAAGTCAGTCATTAAAGGTCATGCATGGATAGCGCGGCATCCGAAAAATCCATTATAGCGCTCGACCACTGGTTGCAATCGCCGGCGGGCGCCTACGTGCGCGCCTGGGAGCAGGCCTGCCTCGATGCGCTGACGGCCGATATCTTCGGCTTCAATGCCGTGCAGATCGGCCTGCCGCAGATCGACGCGCTGGCGGCCAGCCGCATGCCGAACAAGTGGCAGGCGGCGACGCGCACGTCCACCGAGGACGAGCTCGGTTTTGCCGCCGGCTGCAAGCAGATCGCCGTCGCCGTCGATTTCGCGGAACTGCCGTTCGCCTCGCAGAGCCTCGACCTGGTGGTGCTGCCGCACGTGCTCGAGTTCGCGGACGAGCCGCACCAGGTGTTGCGCGAGGTCGAACGGGTCCTGATCCCGGAGGGGCAACTGATCATCTGCGGCTTCAACCCGGCCAGCCTGTGGGGCATGCGCCAGGGCATGGGGCGGATCACCAGCACCGACTACCTGCCGAACGCGGGCGAGTTCATTTCTTTGCCGCGCCTCAAAGACTGGTTAAAATTGCTGAATATGGGCGCCACGCGCAGCCATTTCGGCTGTTACGCGCCGCCGTTCCGCACGACGCAGTGGCTGAACCGGTTCGCCTTCGTCGAGGGGGCGGGCCGGCGCTGGTGGCCCTACCTGGGCGCCGTCTACGTCGTGCATGCGATCAAGCGCGTCAAGGGCATGCGCATCATCGGCCCGGCCTGGAACAAGAAGGCCGCGAAGGCGCCGCAGACGGTGCCGGCCACGAATCGCAACGACGGCAACCGCTAACATCATTCAAGGAAACGAAGCAGCATGACGAAAGTAGAGATTTTCACCGACGGCGCCTGCAAGGGGAATCCGGGCACCGGAGGCTGGGGCGCGCTGCTGCAGGCCGACGGCGGCCACGAGAAGGAAATCTTCGGCGGCGAAGCCAACACCACCAACAACCGCATGGAACTGCGCGCCGTCATCGAGGCGCTGACCCTGCTCAAGCGGCCGTGCCAGGTGGTGCTGCACACCGACAGCCAGTACGTGCAGAAGGGCATCTCGGAGTGGATCCACGGCTGGAAGGCGCGCGGCTGGAAGACGGCGGCCAAGGAACCCGTCAAGAACGACGACCTGTGGAAGGCGCTCGACGCCGCCCAGCAGCAGCACGCGGTCGAATGGCGCTGGGTGCGCGGCCACAACGGCCACCCGGGCAACGAACGGGCCGACGTGCTGGCCAATATGGGCTGCGCCGCCGTCAAGCGCTGATCGCCCCGCTTTCCCGCCACCCGTCCCGCCGCCCGCCGGCGGCGCCAGGACCCCTTTGGTATACTGAGGGGTCTTTTCTTTTCCACCCCAGAGAGTCCCAGCGCATGCGCCAAATCGTCCTCGATACCGAAACCACCGGCCTGAACCCGCGCACCGGCGACCGCATCGTCGAAGTCGGTTGCGTCGAAATCCTCGACCGCAAGATCACCGGCAACAACTACCACGCCTACATCAATCCGGAACGCGATTCGGACGAGG
>DAMAFT010000726.1:0-2675 GCA_031995805.1 Massilia sp. | reverse complement strand
CCTGGGTGGTTGTACGATCCCGCCATTATCCGCACAAGCGCGGCCGCGGCCAATAGGCGCCGCGGTCCATGTCCGTAAATGGTGTGATAATGACCGGATATGTCAGCAGCACACACCCTCCCCCGCCCCGTTACCACCGTCGACATCGTCGTGTATCCCGGCTTCAAGGCGATGGAAGCCATCGGCCCGCTGTCCGTGTTCGAGTACGCCAACGTGCACCTGCGGCGCGACGGCAGACCGGACGGCTACGCCGTGCGCATCGCCTCCATGCACGCAGGCCATGTGCCGTCGGATACCCTGATGTCCCTGCAGGCGACCCGGCCCCTCGATGCGCAGGACCTGCCGCACACGGCCATCGTCGTCGGCGCGCGCGACATCCACCGCGCGCTGGCCGAGGGCGGCGCCATCGTCGACTGGGTCGCCCGGGCGGCGCCGCGCCTGCCGCGCCTCGCCGCCCTGTGCTCGGGCGCCTTCTTCCTCGGCGCCGCCGGCGTACTGGACGGCAAGCCCGCGACGACGCACTGGAGCGTGGCCGCGCGCCTGCAGGACGACCATCCCGGCATCGCCGTGGACGCCGACGCCATCTTCGTGCGCGCCGGCAACCTGTGGACCTCGGCCGGCGTCACGGCCGGCATCGACCTGGCGCTGGCCCTGGTGGAGGAAGACTTCGGCAAGGAACTGGCGCTGCAGGTGGCGACCGACATGGTGGTCTACCTGAAGCGCCCGGGCGGCCAGTCGCAGTTCAGCTCGCACCTGCTGAGCGAGCGCACGGCGCGCCCCGGCATCCGCGACATCCAGAAATGGATCCTGGATAACCTGCACGAGCGCCTGTCGGTGGCCCAGCTGGCGCAGAGGGCGATGATGAGCGAGCGCCATTTCGCCCGCGTCTTCCTGCAGGAGGTCGGCCTGAGCACGCAGGAATTCATCGCCACCTGCCGCTTCGAACGGGCGCGGCAATTGCTGGCGGACGTGGGACTGCCGCTGAAGACGGTGGCGGCGCGCGCCGGCTTCAACGGCGAGGCGCAGATGCGGCGGGTGTTCCAGAAGCGGATGGGGATCGGGCCCGGGCAGTACCGGGAGCGGTTCGCGACGACGGGGGTGGCGGGCTAAGCCATGCGCCTTGCCATACCGTCGTTCCCGCGAAACCGGGAACGACGGCAAGTCCTGTGGATCGGCTCATTTGCCGCGCAACCGCCCCGCAAACGCCCCATGCAGGCCATTCAGCAATTCCTCGGCCGCCACCAGCTGCTCGGCCACCTCGTTGATCTTGCGCCGGCTCGACCTGGCATGGTCGCGCAGCACTTCGAAGGCGGTGTTGCGGTCGGTCTGGTAGCGCGCCATCAGGAGGCCCACGGCCAGGCTCGTCTCGCGGCCGGCGGCCAGCGCCGCGTTCAGGTTGACTTCGGTGCGGCGCAGCTGGCGGATCTCGTCGGCGCGGGCCAGCGCCGATTCCAGCGCCGGCAGCAGGCGCGCGGCGTCGATCGGCTTGACCATGAAGCCGACGGCGCCGTGGCTGGCGGCCTGGCGCGCGCTCTCGGCGTCGTCGACGGCGGACAGGAACATGAAGGCGACGCCGGTGTGGTCGCGCAGGCGGCGCGCCAGGTCGAGGCCGGACATGCCGGGCATGCTGATGTCGAGCAGCGCCAGCGCGATGTCGCCTTCGCGCTCGGCGATGCGCTGCAGCGCTTCCGGCGCCGACGCGGCTTCGAGGGTGTCGTAACCCGTGTGGCGCAATACGGTCGACAGGTATTCCAGCATGACGGGGTCGTCGTCGACCAGCAGGATCAGGCGGCGGGGGGAGGCGGAAGAACTCATGGGCATCGTGCTTGTGCGCGTGAAAGAAAGAACGAAGGCCGGCGGACATGGAGGCGGCCTCGCATTAACCAAAAATATATCACGCGCACCAACCTTCCGCCATCAAAAAAGTTTCTCTGTAACAAATATTTAGCGAACGGTCATGCCACAAAAACCGGCATCGTCCGGTCGCAGGCCTTGCGCCGTCATCTATAATGGCCGTTTTCGCAGCATCCAAACAACCGCATACACGACACGCCACATCATGGAATTAGCAAAGTCTTTCGAGCCAGCCGACATCGAACGTTTCTGGCGCACGGAGTGGGAACAGCGCGGCTACTTCGCCGCGACCATGGACGAGGGCAAGCCTTCGTTCAGTATCCAGCTGCCGCCGCCGAACGTGACGGGCACCCTGCACATGGGCCACGCCTTCAACCAGACCGTGATGGATGGCCTGACCCGCTACTACCGCATGCGTGGCTTTAACACGGCCTGGGTCCCGGGCACCGACCACGCCGGCATCGCCACCCAGATCGTGGTCGAGCGCCAGCTGGACGCCCAGAAGATCTCGCGCCACGACCTGGGCCGCGACGCCTTCGTCGAGAAGGTCTGGGAATGGAAGGAAAAGTCGGGCAGCACCATCACCGGCCAGATGCGCCGCCTGGGCGCGTCCGCCGACTGGCAGCGCGAATACTTCACGATGGACGAGCCGCGCACGCAGATCGTCGCCGAAGTGTTCGTGCGCCTGTTCGAGCAGGGCCTGATCTACCGCGGCAAGCGCCTGGTCAACTGGGATCCGGTGCTGGGCACCGCGGTCTCGGACCTGGAAGTCGATTCGCAGGAAGAAGACGGCTCGATGTGGTACATCCAGTACCCGCTGG
>DAMAFT010000725.1:0-2683 GCA_031995805.1 Massilia sp. | reverse complement strand
CCGCGTCAACCTCACCGTGCTGGCACTGGTCGCCCTGTTCACCGGCGCCTTCCTGGTGTTTTCCACGCAGGCGCTGTCGGTACTGCGCCGGCGCAGCCAGTTCGCGCTGCTGCGCACCCTGGGCCTGGAACGGCGCGCGCTGCTGCGCCAGGTCCTGCTCGAAGGCGCCAGCCTGGGCGTCCTCGGTTCCCTGCTCGGCATCGGCGGCGGCTACCTGCTGGCCGCCGGCGCGCTGGCGCTGTTCGGCGGCGACCTCGGCGCCGGCTATTTCACCGGCGTGCAACCGCAGGTGCGCTTCGCGCCGCTGGCCGCCCTCGTGTTCTTCGCCCTGGGACTGGGCGTGGCCCTGCTCGGCTGCCTGGCGCCGGCGCTGGAGGCGGCGCGCGCCCGCCCGGCCATCGCCCTCAAGTCGGGCAACGACGAGGCCGCGCTGGCGCGCCTGGCGCGCGTCTGGCCATCGCTGCTGTGCCTGGGCCTGGCCGCCGCCTGCGCGTTCGCACCGCCCGTCATGGGCCTGCCGCTGTTCGGCTACTTCGCGGTGGCCCTGCTGCTGGTCGGCGGCATCGGCCTGATGCCGCGCCTGGCCGCGGCCGGCTTCGGCGCGCTGCAGCGCCTGGCGGGCGCGCGCCTGGCCCGCGCGCCGGTGCCGGCGTTGACGCTGGCGCGCCTCGCGAACGCGCCGGGCCAGGCGGCGGTGGCGCTGGGCGGCGTGCTGGCCAGCTTCAGCCTGATGGTGGCGATGGGCATCATGGTCGCCAGCTTCCGCGTGTCGGTCGACGACTGGATGCTGCACATCCTGCCGGCCGACCTGTACGTGCGCAGCGGCGGCGGCACCGGGGCGCTGGACCCGCGCGCGCAGGCGGCGCTGGCCGCGCTGCCGGGCGTGAAGGAGGCGCAATTCCTGCGTACCCGCCCCCTGTCGCTCGACCCCGCGCGCCCGGCCGTGACGCTGGTCGCGCGCGACATCGACCCGCGCGACCCGGGCCGCCTGCTGGCCCTGGTGGGCCCCACCGCCACCGTGCCGGCCGGCGCGCGCCCGGCCTGGATCTCGGAAGCGATGGCCGACCTGTACGGCCTGCGTCCCGGCCAACAACTGGAACTGCCGCTGGGCGGGCGCACGCGCGACTTCGTCGTCGCCGGCACCTGGCGCGACTACGCCAACCAGTCCGGCTCGGTGATCGTGCTGCGCCACGACTACCGTGCGCTGACGGGCGACGCCGACGTCACCGACGCCGCGCTGTACGCGGCGCAGGGCAGCAGCGTCGACCGCATCGAGGCCGGCGTGCGCGCCCTGCCCTTCGGCGCGGCGCTGACGCTGGCCCGGCCCGGCGCCATCCGCGCCATCAGCCTGCGCATCTTCGACCGCAGCTTCGCCGTCACGTACCTGCTGGAGGCGATCGCGATCGTCATCGGCCTGTCGGGCGTGGCCGCCACGTTCTCGGCGCAGACGCTGGCGCGCGCCAAGGAGTTCGGCATGCTGCGCCACGTCGGCGTCACGCGCGGCCAGGTGCTGGGCATCCTCGCCGTCGAGGGCGGCGCGCTGACGCTGCTGGGCGTGCTGACCGGCTTCGTGCTGGGCCTGGCCATCAGCCTGATCCTGGTCTACGTCGTCAACCCGCAATCCTTCCACTGGACCATGCAGCTGCACCTGCCCTGGACGCTCCTGGCCGCCGTCGCCGCCGTGCTGGTGGCGGCTTCGGTGGCGACGGCGCTGGTGTCGGGACGGTACGCGCTGTCCGGCGGACCGGTGCGCGCCGTACGGGAGGACTGGTGATGCGCTGCCTGCGCGCCATGCTGGCGCTGCTCGCGCTGGCCGCATCGCTGGCATCGGTGGCATTGGCCGCGCCGCCCGCCTACGCCCCGGTGGTGCCCGGCCGCGTACTGTCCTTCCCGGCCGACTTCGGCGCCCATCCGGACTACCGCACCGAATGGTGGTACGTGACCGGCTGGCTGCAGGGGCCGGGCGGCAAGCCGCTCGGCTTCCAGGTGACGTTCTTTCGCAGCAGGAGCGGCCACGATCCCGCCAATCCGAGCGCGTTCGCGCCCACGCAACTGATCATCGGCCACGCCGCGCTGTCCGATCCGGCGCTCGGCCGCCTGGTGCACGACCAGCGCAGCGCGCGCGCCGGCTTCGGCCTGGCCTACGCCAGGGAAGGCGACACCGACGTCAAGCTCGACGACTGGAGCATGCGCCGCGGCGCCGACGGCCGCTACCGCGTGGTGGTGCGTTCGGGCGAGCTGTCCTATGCGCTGGTGCTGGCGCCCACCCAGGCGCCCATGCTGCAGGGGGAACGCGGCTACTCGCGCAAGGGACGGGAAGCGGGCCACGCCAGCTACTACTACAGCAAACCGCAACTGCGGGTCGAGGGCGAGGTGGCCTACGCCGGCAGCGGGGGCAAGCCGGTCGCTGTGACGGGCAGCGCGTGGCTCGACCACGAATGGTCCAGCCAGGTGCTGGATCCGGAGGCCACCGGCTGGGACTGGACCGGCATCAACCTCGACGACGGCGGCGCCCTCATGGCCTTCCGGATCCGCGACAAGGCAGGTGCTACACTATGGGCCCATGCGGCGCTGCGCGACGCGGCCGGGCGCGTGACGCAATACGGCCCGGACGCGGTGCGCTTCGAACCCGGCGCACGCTGGACCTCGCCGCGCACCGGCGCCAGCTATCCGGTGGGCGCCA
>DAMAFT010000724.1:0-2688 GCA_031995805.1 Massilia sp. | reverse complement strand
TGCCGGCTTTTCTTTTGCCTGGACGCTTTTCACAACCCCCTGTGGATAACTTTTAGAATATTGATTGCATTCGCAATAGATTCATTCATTGCGCATACAATGATTAATTGTAACTGTGGAATTAGAATTGCTCGTCGGTGATTCTCTGGAATAAAGTGCATGAGCATGCGAAAAACAGGGCAGGGAGGATGCGGCGATGTGCCGCCGGCCCGGCTCGACCAAACCCGCCACCACGAGGAGACAAGATGATTTCACGACGTACCGGTTTGAAAACCCTGGCTGCCGGCATCCTGCTGGCCTGTTCGTTCGGCGCGGCCAATGCCGCCGTCGACGTCGGCGGCTACAAGTTCGAGGACACGGACAAGGTCGCCGGCCAGGAATTGAAGCTGAACGGCGCCGGCATGCGCACCAAGTTCGTGATTAAGGTATATGCCGCCGGACTGTACCTGCCGGAAAAGAAAACCGCGGTGGCCGATATCCTCAAGCAGGAAGGTCCGCGCCGCGTGACGCTGCAGATGGCGCGCGACGTCTCGTCGGAGGATTTCGGCAAGGCGTTCACGGACGGCCTGAACGATAACGTCGACCGTACCGAAAAGACGAAGATCGTGTCGCAGATCGGCAAGCTGGGCGAGATCTTCGCCATGGTCGACGGCCTCAAGAAGGGCGACGTCCTGCACCTGGACTGGATCCCGGGTACCGGCACCATTTGCGAGCTGAACGGCAAGAAATTGGGCAGCACCCTGCCCGACATCGCTTTCTACAATGCCCTCCTGCGCATCTGGCTGGGCGAAAAACCCGTCGATCGCTCGCTCAAGCAAGCCATGCTGGGCGAAGCCAAGTAATCCACACCTTTTCCGCACCAGGCGGCCCCGGGACACCGGCGGCCGCTTTTTTTTCGCCCGTCGTCGACGGGCCTGCCGCCAGGCGCCCGTCCATCCCCGGAATGTTCCCATCGTCCGCACGAAACGCCCTGGCTCGCCCGATACCGGCGACGCCAGAAAAAGGTCGATTTTTTTGACTGCATACCTTCCCGTTTTCTGGACGAGTTCGACCTCGTCCGCGGCCGCGGAAGCCTCCTGCGCCTCCTGCATTCGATTTGATCGATGATAACCATTAATCATCAACAAGATATCACCAATCATGAAATGCATGCATTTATCGTTCAATACCCATCAATCATGCGTTATAGTAGTAAAAAATACGGATAAAAATAATATTTTTTAATGACGCCCTATCGTTCAAGCTGCATTCCAAAAACTACCAAAATCTCCTAATTTCATCTAAATCACATTCATAATTTGCTGAATCCAATAGTCGATTTTTTCATCGATAAATAAGACATCAACTTAATGTTAAATCGATGCTGCGCAAAACCGCCCGTCAAACCGCCCGACCGGAAGTCATCGAGCAAGCGTGAAACAAGGTCGGGTTTCATCCACCGCATGGGCGAGACAGGGCGCGCCCGGGCGGCTACCAGGACGGCAAGAAGGGGAGCGGGCGGAAGCAGGACGAAAAAAAAGCGGCACCGGGAAACCCGGATGCCGCTTTCGAGGGAAGACTGTTTTAAACTGTTAAGATCAGGAACGCGAACCGAAGGCGCGGATCTCGGCGGTGTCGTTGGTACCGGCCGCGGTTGCGGCGTTGCTTGCCTGCAGGACCTTGGCATCGCGCAGCTTGCGGCGTGCCGCCAGCTCGTCCTTGGTCGGACGCGGACGGACGGTCAGCACCAGTGCACGTGCAATACCTACCAGCAGCGGGCGGAAGTACATCAGGATGCCACCCAGCAGGACCAGCTGGACCATGCCGGTCAGCAGGTGGGTGAAGGGCAGGGCCATCACCGGGGCTTGGGTCAGGGTGTCAGCGAAAGACATAATAAAGGCTCAATGATTCATCGTCGATTTTGTTCGATGTAACTATAGTGCAACGCAACATATAAATCTAATTACGCTTTCTGATAGCTCTTATGTTGTTTGTGAATGAAACCGGGTACACTGGCGCGTACCGAACCGTGTATCCCTGCTTGTCCTGAACGGAGTCCCATGAGCTTTCTCACGCTTGATTTAAACCTGCTCCGCGTCTTCGATGCCGTCATGACCGAGCAAAACCTGACGCGCGCCGCCGGCCATCTCGCGATGACCCAGCCGGCCGTGTCGAACGCCATCAAACGCCTGCGCGAGAGCCTGGGCGACGAATTGCTGATCCGCACCGCCTATGGCGTCAAGCCGACGCCGCGCGCCGAAGCGCTGTGGCCGGCCGTGCGCCAGGCGCTGGCCGCACTCGAAGCGGCCGTGATGCCGGAAACCTTCGACGTCTCCAAGGCGCAGGCTACCTTCCGCATGGCCATGGCCGACGCCACCGCGGCGCTGTGGCTGCCGTCGCTGGTGCGGTCGATCGAGAAGGAAGCGCCGGGCGTGAACATCCGCATGGTGCCGCTGACGACGCGCGAACCGCGGCCCATGCTGCTGCGTGGCGACATCGACCTGGCCGTCGGCTTCTTCCCGGGCGTCGCCGCCCAGCTGTCCTATGAAACCGGTTCGCCGATCCGCCACGAGCGCCTGTATTCGGGCGAATACGTGGCCGTGATGCGCAAGAACCACCCGCTGGCCCAGAGCAAGCTGGACCTGGACGACTATTGCAAGGCCAACCACCTGCTGGTGAGCTTTTCCGGCCGCGCCCACGGCCTGGTCG
>DAMAFT010000723.1:0-2708 GCA_031995805.1 Massilia sp. | reverse complement strand
CGGTGAACGGGACGACTGTGTTTATGTACAGTATACCATCTACCCGCTGCGGATACGACATCGATGCGCGCGGGCCCGCACGACTGATCGATGTCAAACCTCCACCGAACCGTCTCCCTATCCTGCACCTAACCTAACTAAAGGAGGGAAAACGCCATGGCATCCGCCCGCATCGACCGGCATGCCCAGCCCGTGCGCCTGCCGGGATTCCCGCGCCTGCTTGGCGCGCCGTGCGCCTGCCTGTGCCTGGCATGCGCGGGCTTTTCCACGGCCGCCGCGCCCGCGCCGGCGCCGATGCCGGCGCAGGCCGCGAACGGCCAGGCCGGCCGGGCCGAACCCGGCAGCGACACCGCCACCCGGCGCCAGCAGGCAGCGACGCGGCGCCTGGCCGACGCCGCCGCGGTCGTGCGCGCCATGGCCGCGGCGCCCCGCATGCCCGCCCTGCTCGGGGAAGCGCGCGGCGTCTACATCATGCCCGCCTATGCCCGCGCCGCGCTCGGGATCGGCGGCGTCGGCGGTTCCGGCGTGCTGATGGTCAAGCGCAGCGACGGCAACTGGGGCAACCCGGCATTCTTCAACATGGGCGGCATCGGCATCGGCCTGCAGGCTGGCGCCGAGGGCGGCGCGCTCGCGCTGCTGCTGATGAACGAGAAGGCGGTCGAGGGCTTTCGTAACCGCAACAATCTCTCGCTCAGCGCCGACGCCGGCCTGACCGTCGTCAATTTCGCCCGCATGGCGCAGGGATCCACACGCGGCGACGTCATCGCCTGGTCCGGTGGCAAGGGGCTGTTCGGCAATGCCGCCACGGTCGGCTTCAACGACATCCGCTACAACCAGCGCCTGACCGAGGCCTACTATGGCAAGCCGCTGACCGCGCTGCAGGCGCTCGACGGTGCGGAGCCGAATCCCCAGGCCGATACCCTGCGCACGGCGCTGGCCGGCGCAGCGGCGCCGGGCGAACGCTAGGAGTGCACGAACAGCGCGATCACGGGCGCGGCCGCCGCCACGATGACGGCGGCCCACAGTATCGCCAGCCAGCGGCGGATGGTGGGACACGGCGCATCAGCACGCGCAGGCGCATGGCGGCGCTCTTCGCCGGTGCTGTACGTGGAAAGGGCACTGTACGCGCGCCGGCGGCGCCCTGGCAACCGCGGCCGCGGCATTGCACCGGCGTACCGTGTTGGCGGACCCGGCGGGGCTGCGCCACAATCGGATGCCGAATATGCCGAGCGAAAGGACAATGCATGAGCATCACCGTCAAGAATACGAATCCGGACACGACCAAGGTCACGCTGTTCGGCGAACTGGACGACGGTACCTTCGACGCCAGGATCATGGCCGAGACCGCCGTACCCTATACCAAGTTCTGGGACAACGAGATCGAGCAGCGCATCATCTACATCCAGCCCGATCCGGAACAGTTGCAGGCCATCCTGAAGGCGCTGAACGAGCGCCGGCTGTCGCTCGACCAGTTGCAGGAGTTCGGCAGCATCGGCGGCGGCACGTCCGACATCCCGGTCTGATTCCCTCCCACCCTACCAGGAGACGCACATGGGCAAGCAGGACACGAACGCGCAAGGCGCGGGCGGGCAGTCGGCGCAGGCCGGGATCGGCAATGCGACCAGCGGCGCGCAGGACGCCACGCCGACCCACGAATCGATGGCGGAAACCGGCGGCAGCGGCGGCCCGAACCTGACGCAGCCGCGCGACATCGAGGCCGCGCCGCGCACCGGCGCGTCGCGCCAGGAGGCCGGCGACATCGAGCGCGGCAACCGCCAGGGGCAAGGCTGGAAGCAAGGCCAGGACCAAGGTACGGCCGACGACGCGGAAGCGGCCGGCACCGACGCCACCGCCATCGCGCGTGGCTACCAGGACACCCGCAGCCGTCAGGCCAGCCCCGGATCGACGGGACTGGGCACGCCGGAGACCGGCGGCAACCAGAATCCGGACGACATGGCGCCGCCGCGGCGCTAGGCGCTTTCCACCTTCCCCCGGCGAACGCCGGGGGAAGGTGCCGTCAACCCGCTCCGGCCATGCGCCGGCATTCTTCCGCGCAGCGCCGGCACGCTGCCGCACAGGCCTGGCAGTGATCCATGTCGTGCTTGCCGCATTCCTCGGCGCAGGCCGTGCACACGTCCGCGCACAGGCGGCATAGGTCGTGCGCAAAATCGCTGCCGCGCGCCATGTACGCCGCGGCCGTACGGCACAACTGGGCACAATCCATGTCGCGCGCGATGCAGCGCGCCATGGACTTGACGTCGTCTTCCTCGAGGCAGGCGGTGGAACAATTGTCGCAGGCGGCGGCGCAGGCATAGCAGGCGTCGATGCAGGCGCGCATGGTGTCGACGGAGCGGGGGGCGGACGTACCTGACATAGTGGACATTGCGGGTGGCATGGCTTCTCCTCGGTCGTGGCGGCGAACGGTCACCGGATGGAACCATTGTGCCGCCGCAGGCCGTCCGGCAGCGCCACGTTGCCGCTCAGGATGACGTCGCCAGGGTCGTCGCCTGCGCAGCCGCGGCTTGTGCATGGCGCCGTGCCAGCCGCCGCCAGTGGAACCAGGAAACGATCGCATTGATCCAGAAGCCCGCGTACAGCACGGCGGTCAGCACCAGGCCGCGGCTGAAGTACAGCGGGACGGCGATGCTGTTCACCAGCAGCCAGAAGGCCCAGCTCTCGACCCGGCGCTGCATCATGAGCACCTGGCC
>DAMAFT010000722.1:0-2713 GCA_031995805.1 Massilia sp. | reverse complement strand
TCAGGTAGTAGCGCGGCGCGCGCGGATAGCCGGTGCGCTTGAAGAAGTCGTCCAGCTCCTTCGTCTCGCGCTCGTAGCGCCCTTCCGCCTTCCACTTGGCCGCCAGGAACGGCGGCAGCGCGACATTCGCATCGCTGTCGGTACGGAAGTCCGGCAGGTTCTTCACCAGCGCGCAGGCGATGGTGCCCTTGGCGGTCTTGAAGTCGCATACCGGTTCGGTGCGGACCCAGTCGGCCGGCCACACGGTGTCCTGCGCGGTGACCGGGCCGGTGTGGTTCATCACCACGTCGAGCAGCACGCGGATGCCGTGCGCATGCGCCGTCTCGACCAGCTCGCGCACATCCTGCTCGGCGCCCAGGTTGGCGTCCACCGCCGTGAAATCGCGCGCCCAGTAGCCGTGGAAGCCGTAGGACTTGCCGGTGCCCTCGTCGGTCGAGGCGTGGATCTGCTCGACCGGCGGGGTGATCCAGATCGCGTCCACGCCCAGGTCGGTGAAATAGCCTTCCTTGATCTTCGCCGTCACGCCGGCCAGGTCGCCGCCCATGAAGCCGCGCGCCGGCGCGGCGTCCGCCTTGCGGCCGTAGGCCAGGTCGTTGGCCGGGTTGCCGTTGTTGAAGCGGTCCGTCAGCAGGAAGTAGACGGTCGCGTTCTCCCAGGTGAACGGCTTGGCCGGGGCCGGCGCGGGAGTGGCGGCCGTGGCGGAACCGAAGGCGAGCAGCAGGGAGACGGCAAGGGCGGATATCTTCATTCAGGGTCCTATGGTCGATAAGGTAAATACACCGTCGCCCCCGCTTGCGCGCGGCCGACGGCTCATGCGCATCAGGTGACGACGCTCGGCTGCCGGCGTCCCGTGCGTTGCTTCAGTTGCGAGACCTGCTCCGCGATCCCGATCAGCGGCGCCAGCGCCTCCTGCGTGTCGAGGGCGTGGTGCGCCGGGTCGGCTTCGTAGCGCTCCAGGTACAGGCGCACGGTGGCGCCTTCCGTACCGGTACCGGACAGGCGCAGCACGATGCGCGAGCCGTCGTCCATCACGATGCGGATGCCCTGGTGCTGCGCCAGCGACCCGTCGACCGGGTCGGTGTAGGCGAAATCGTCGGCCTGGCGCACGCGGAAGTCGCCGAACTGCCGGCCGGCCAGCGCCGGCAGCTGCGCGCGCAGCGCGTCCATCATCTGCCCGGCGGCGGCGGCGTCCACGGCTTCGTAGTCGTGGCGCGAATAATAGTTGCGGCCGAAGCGGGTCCAGTGTTCCTGCACCAGCTGGTTCACCGTCTTGCCGCTGGCCGCCTGCAGGTTCAGCCAGAACAGCACGGCCCACAGGCCGTCCTTTTCGCGGATGTGGTCGGAGCCGGTGCCGTAGCTCTCCTCGCCGCACAGCGTGGCCATGCCGGCGTCGAGCAGGTTGCCGAAGTACTTCCAGCCGGTCGGCGTCTCGAAGCACGGCACGCCCAGCGCCGCGGCCACGCGGTCGGCCGCCGTCGACGTCGGCATCGAACGCGCGATGCCCTTGATGCCGGCGCGGTAGCCCGGCGCCAGCGTGGCGTTGGCGGCGATGACGGCCAGGCTGTCCGAGGGCGATACCGCCAGCTTGCGGCCGACGATCATGTTGCGGTCGCCGTCGCCGTCGGATGCGGCGCCGAAGTCGGGCGCGTCCGGACCATCCATCAGGGCCACGAGTTCGGCCGCGTTGACCGGGTTCGGGTCCGGGTGGTGGCCGCCGAAGTCTTCCTTCGGCTCGGCGTTGACGACGGTGCCGGCGGGCGCGCCCAGCATGCCCTCGATGATCGCCTTCGCATACGGGCCGGAGACGGCGCTCATGCCGTCGAAGCGCATCGCGAAGCCGCCGGCGAACAGGGCGCGGATGGCGTCGAAGTCGAACAGCCGCTGCATCAGGTCGGCGTAGTCGGCCACCGGGTCGATCACCTCGACGGCCATCTCCTCGATGCGCGTGCTGCCCATGGCGTCGAGGTCGACCGGGCCGGCGTCGCTGATGCGGTAGGAGGACAGCGTCTGCGTGTGCGCGAAGATGGCGTCGGTGATTTTTTCCGGCGCGGGGCCGCCGTTGCCAATGTTGTACTTGATGCCGAAGTCGCCGTCCGGGCCGCCGGGATTGTGGCTGGCCGACAGCACGATGCCGCCGTGGGCGCCGTGCTTGCGGATCACGCAGCTCACGGCCGGCGTGGACAGGATGCCGCCGCGGCCGACCAGCACCCTGGCCACGCCGTGGGCGGCGGCCATGCGCAGGATGGTCTGGATCGCCTGGCGGTTGAAGTAGCGGCCGTCGCCGCCGAGCACGAGGGTCTTGCCGGCGAGGTCGTCGAGGGTCAGGAAGATGGCCTCGACGAAGTTTTCCAGGTAGCCTGGCCGGCTGAACTCGGCCACCTTCTTGCGCAGCCCCGAGGTGCCGGGCTTCTGGCCGGCGAAGGGGGTGGTCGCGATCGTCTGTATCGTCATTGTCGTACTCCTGTCGTGATGCCTGGGTTTGTTGTCAAACCATTACGATACGACAGGCGCCGGAATGATGTCGCCGACTAGGCCTTCGCCGGCGCCGCCTTGTCGGTCACGAACAGCGTCAATACGGCCGCCACCAGCATGCAGGCGCCGCCCAGCACCAGGGTCTGCACGGCGTGGCCGCCGAACAGGTGCTTGGTGAAGAAGCCGAGCAGCAGGCCGCTGACGATCTGCGGGATCACGACGAAGAAGTTGAACAGGCCCA
>DAMAFT010000721.1:0-2713 GCA_031995805.1 Massilia sp. | reverse complement strand
GCTGGAAGTCAGCGGTCACGGCCGTGAGGTAGAATTGCAGGCGTTGTCCGACTTGGGCCTGCTATGCCTCGAACGCCTGCACTACCCCCCGATTCCCTGATTCCCGGTTCGCCGCAGCGCCGCACGGCGCTCAAGGCCGGCGGCACGCTGCTGCTGTCGGTCCTCGCCTCCACCCTGCCGCTGCCGGCCGGCGCCGCCCAGATCATGGCCGTGCGCGTCTGGCCGGCCGACGAGTACACCCGCGTCACGCTGGAAAACGACGGCGAGCTGAAAGCCACCCACTTCATGGTGCCGGATCCGCCCCGGCTGGTCGTCGACATCGACGGCCTGGCGCTGAACGAGACGCTGAAAAGCCTGGTCGCCAAGGTCGAATCGAACGACCCGTACATCAAGCAGGTGCGCGTGGGCCAGAACCGGCCCGGCGTGGTGCGCCTGGTGTTCGATTTGAAGGAAACCGTCAGGCCGCAGGTGTTCACGCTGGCGCCGGTGGCCGGCTACCGCCACCGCCTGATCTTCGACCTGTATCCGCTGCATCCGGTCGACCCGCTGTCGGCCATGATCGCCAAGGAAAACTGGAGCGGCGCGGCGCCCGCCACGCCGGCGCCGCAGCCGCAGCCGGGCGAGACCAGCGTCGGCCAGGCCGGCCCGGACGCGATCGCCAAGCTCGAGGCCGACGCCGCGCGCGCCGGCCCGACGCCGGCGCCGGCCCAGCCGACCACGCCGCAGCCGGCGCCCCAGCAGGCGGCGCCGGCCAAGGCCGCGCCGGGCCAGAAGGTGATGCGCATGGTGACCGTCGCGCTCGACCCCGGCCACGGCGGCGAGGACCCGGGCGCCAGCGGCGCCAGCGGCACGCGCGAGAAGGACATCGTGCTGGCGATCGCCAAGCGCCTGAAGGGCAAGCTGGAAGACTTGCCGAACATGCGCGTGATGCTGACCCGCGACGGCGATTTCTTCGTCCCGCTCGGCAAGCGCGTGGAAAAGGCGCGCAACGTGCAGGCCGACCTGTTCGTGTCGATCCACGCCGACGCCTTCGTGCAGCCGACGGCGCGCGGCTCCTCGGTGTTCGTGCTGTCGGAAAAGGGCGCGACGTCGAGCGCGGCGCGCTGGCTGGCGGACGACCAGAACAAGGCCGACCTGATCGGCGGCGTCAACCTGGGCAGCCACGACAAGCAGCTCGCCAGCGTGCTGTTCGACCTGTCGACGACGGCGCAGATCAACGACAGCATGAAGCTGGGCAAGGCCGTGCTGTCCGAGATCGGCGGCATCAACCGCCTGCACAAGGGCGCGGTCGAACAGGCCGGCTTCGCCGTGCTGAAGGCCCCGGACATCCCGTCGATCCTGGTCGAGACGGCCTTCATCTCGAACCCCGAGGAAGAAGCGAAGCTGAAGGACGACGCCTACCAGAACCAGCTGGCCGATGCCATCGTCAAGGGCATCAAGCGCTACTTCGCGTACAATCCGCCGCTGGCGAAGAGCCGCATGACCTGATTGCACCCGGCGATCCTCCGCAGGCAGCCCGCCGCGGCGCGCCGGGCTACTGAGGAGGATCCATCGTGAACGCAACGACCATCCAATTCGGGCAATTGCCCGCCCTGCAGCTGCGCGCGCCGGACGGCGCCGAAGCCACCATCACCCTGTACGGCGCCCACCTGGTGTCGTGGAAGCCGGCCGCCAGCAGCGGCGCGCCGGGCCCGGAGCGCCTGTTCCTGAGCAGCTTGTCGGCGCTGGACGGCAAGCGCGCCATCCGCGGCGGCGTGCCCGTGATCTTCCCGCAGTTCGCCGAGCGCGGCCCCGGCACGCGCCACGGCTTCGCGCGCACCGCCACCTGGCGCGTGCTCGACAGCGGCGAACGCGACGGCGCCGCCTTCGCCGTGCTGGCGCTGGCCCCCGCCGACCTGGCGCCGGAGGCCGCCGCGGCCTGGCCGCATCCGTTCGCACTGCAGCTGCGCGTGGCCGTCCAGGGCGCCTGCCTGTGGCTGACGCTGGACGTGCGCAATACCGGCACGGATGCCTTCCCGTTCGCCGCCGCGCTGCACACCTACCACCTGGTCGAGGACGTGGAAGCGGTGCGCATCGACGGCGTCCAGCGCGAGACGCTGGCGCTGGTCGACAAGCTGGACCAGGTGTTCGAGGGCGTCCCGGGCGCGATCGTGTTCGACAACGGCGTCGACCGCCTGCAGCTGGAACAGACGGGCTTCACGGATGCCGTCGTGTGGAACCCGGGCGCGGCCGACACGGCGGCGCTGGCCGACATGGAAGACGAGGAATACCGGCGCTTCGTGTGCATCGAGCCGGCGCTGCTGGGGCCGCTGGTGCTGGAGCCGGGCGGAAGCTGGCGCGGGGAGTACAAGGTGGGACCGGCGTCGGCGGTGTGACCGCGCAGGGCGGGCACCACGTGCCCGCCACGCCGGCATCGCTCAGTTCGATTCCTTGATCATGCGCCCCGCCGTCGGCTGCACCGGCCGCGCATTCAGCGGATACAGGCGCGCGAACAGCGCCATCTGCGCCGGCGACGCCTGGCGCGGCTGCTTGAACACGATCCACAGCACGTTCTCGGTGCACGGCGGCTCGGTCAGCGACCCCATGTAGGTGAAGTACTCGCGCCGTTCCGGCAGCGCGTCGAGCGGATTGAGCACGACGGCCGGCGCCACCACCTCGTTCTTTTCCAGCGGCAGGTTGTCCCAGATGGTCTGCATCAGGCCGTGCTGCTGGC
>DAMAFT010000720.1:0-2713 GCA_031995805.1 Massilia sp. | reverse complement strand
TCGAGTTCATCCAGCGCAAGGGCGACGACGGCTTCGGCGAAGGCAACTTCAAGGCGCTGTTCGAGTCGATGGAACGCGACCAGCTCAAGCGCGGGGCGCTCAAGACCGCGGCCTGACCGGGCGACAGGCAGGGTGCGTAGGGGTCGGAGCCCGGTGTTGGGGTTAAGGGGCTCTGACCCCGGTGTGCGACCGTGCCAACCAAGCCCGGCCCGCGGCGCATGCCCGCCGTAGCTGCTATCCTTTCCTCCTCATCCATTCCCGAGGAGATCCCCCTTGCTGCCCGCCTTCGCCATCCTGCTCGCCTTCCAGTGCCTGGGAGAGGGGCTGGTCTTCCTGTCCGGCTTTCCCGTTCCCGGCCCGGTGGCCGGCATGCTCCTGCTGCTGGCCGCGCTGGTCGCCTGGCCGCGCCTGCACGCGACGGTCGAGCGCGGCGCCAGCGAATTGCTGCGCCACCTGTCGCTGCTGTTCGTGCCGGCCGGCGTCGGCATCGTCGTCGCGGCGTCCAGCGTGGGCGGGCACTGGGTGGCGGTGGTCGCCGGCGTGGTCGTGAGCACCCTGCTCACCATGGCGTTCACCGCCCTGGTGCTGCAGGCGGCCGGTCCGGGCAAGGAGGGCGGCGATGCTTGACTTCGACCAGATCGCCCATTTCTGGGTCTACCTGGCGGCGTCGCCCCTGCTCGGGCTCACGCTGACCCTGTGCGCCTACCTGTTCGCCCAGTGGGCCTACGCGCGCTGCGGTTTTTCGCCACTGGCCAATCCGGTGGCCATCGCCATCGCCATCGTCGCCGCCGTGCTGCTCGCCAGCGGCATGTCCTACCAGCGCTATTTCGCCGGCGCCCAGTTCGTGCACTTCCTGCTCGGGCCGGCCACCGTGGCGCTGGCCGTGCCGCTCGCGCGCCAGGTGCCGCGCCTGCGCCGCAACCTGCCTGCGCTGGCCGTCGCGCTGCTGTGCGGTTGCGTGACGGCCATCGTCAGCGCGGTCGGCGTGGCCGCGCTGCTGGGCGCCGCGCCCGAGCTGGTGCGCTCGATCGCGCCGAAGTCGGCGACCACCCCGATCGCGATGGCGGTGGCCGAGCGCCTGGGCGGCGTGCCGGCGCTGACGGCGGTGCTGGTGATCTGCACCGGCATCTTCGGCGCGGTGACGGCGCGTTTCCTGTTCGACGCGCTGGGCGTGCGTTCACCGGCGGCGCGCGGGCTGGCGCTGGGCGTGGCGGCGCACGGCATCGGCACGGCGCGCGCGTTCCAGGTCAGCGCCGAGATGGGCGCCTACGCGGGACTGGGGATGGGCATGAACGGCGTGCTGACGGCGCTGATCGCGCCGTGGCTGGTGCCGCTGGTGCTGCGCTGGATGGGCGCGTAGCGGGGCGGGTGCCCCGCCATGGCCAGACCGTTACGCCGGCTTGCGCGTAAAGGCGCGCGCGGCGAACAGCGCGCTGGCCAGGCCGACGACGACGGCGGCCGTGCTGCCCGAGAATCCGCGCACGTGGTTGACGGCGAGCTTGCCGGCCTTGGGGCCGACCAGCTGCATGCGCCGCTTCGTCATCTGCGCGCCGAGTTCGGACAGCCGGTCCTTGCCCAGCGCCTGTTCGGCTTCCGGCAGCAGTACGGTTTCCTCGTCGGCCACGTGGTGCACGACGTCGCGCATCAGTTCGAACACCAGCTCGTCGTGGCGCGGCGATTCGGCGTCGGTGCGGCGCAGTTCGGCGATCACGCGGCGCATCTCGTCGTGTTCCGGCTCGCTCTTGTCCATCACCTTGCGGTCGTGTGCCTGCGGGCGCATGGCCGGGTAGAAGATCTCTTCTTCCAGCGTGGCGTGGATTTCGAGAGCGTCGCAGATCGTCTCGGCTAGCGCCTTCTTGACCGCCGGGCTCTTGTCGCGCGTGTACTGGTGGAAGGTGACCATCACGTGCGAGTGGTCGAAGCGGATCATGTCGGTGATGGTCGGACTCAGCTTATTCAGTGAAAACATCGCATGCTCCTGTCGTTGTGGGGGACAGGGACATGGTAGGCCCGGCGCCGGCGCACGCCCGTAGGAGCGGTCCGCACGGGGTTGTCAGCGCGCGGCGCGTTGCGCGCGCTGTTTCCATTCAGCTAGATTCTGACAACGTCACTTTTCTCCTACACGGATTCGGCTAGCCCGCCTATGCAGCCGGCGTGGGCAAGCTGCCATCATGGATCGCAAGCCGACGTCCCAAGAGAGCGCCGGCGACCTTCCCGTTCCACCACCCCACACTGGAGAGAAGGCATGTTTGCACACAACAAACGCTTGCAATATACCGTCCGCGTCAGCGGACCGAATCCCGGGCTGGCCAACCTGATGCTGGAACAGTTCGGCGGCCCACAGGGCGAACTGGCCGCCGCCATGCGCTACTTCACACAAGCCGTCAGCGAGGATGACCCGGGTCGCAAGGATATGCTGTTCGACATCGCGACCGAGGAGTTGAGCCACCTGGAGATCATCGGCCACATCGTCGCCATGCTGAACAAGGGCGCCAAGGGGCGCCTGGCCGAGGCGGTCGACAGCGAAGCCGAGACCTACCGGAAGATCAACGGCGCCGGCAACGACAGCCACGTGACGCAGGTGCTGTACGGCGCCGGCACGCCGCTGATCAATTCGGCCGGCGTGCCGTGGACGGCGGCTTACATCGACACCATCGGCGAGCCGACCGCCGACCTGCGCTCGAACATCGCCGCCGAGGCGCGCGCCAAGATC
>DAMAFT010000719.1:0-2715 GCA_031995805.1 Massilia sp. | reverse complement strand
CCGCTGGACACGTGGATGAACTGGCAACCCAGCTTTTCCAGTTGGCGCGCCAGCACGGCGCTCTGCTCCGGGTCCCAGCCGCCTTCGACCCAGTCGGTGGCCGAGATGCGCATTCCCACCACCATCTCCGGCGACACGGCCGCGCGGATCGCCGCGAACACCTCGAGCGGAAAGCGCATGCGGTTCTCGAGCGAACCGCCGTACTCGTCGTCGCGCCGGTTCGCCAGCGGCGACAGGAACTGGTGCAGCAGGTAGCCGTGGGCGCCGTGCACCTCGATCGCATCCAGCCCCAGCGCATCGGCACGGCGCGCGGCGGCCACGAAGCCATCCTTCACGCGCTGCAGGCCGTCGCGGTCCAGCGCCAGCGGCACGGTCTCGCCATCCGCATGGGGGACCGCGGAAGGCGCCACGGTCTGCCAGCCGCGCGCATGACCCGGCGGGATGTTCGCCCCGCCCTGCCAGGGCACCTCGCTGGACGCCTTGCGGCCGGCATGGCCCAGCTGGATCGCGATCTTGATCGGCGCATGGCGGCGGATCGCGTGGACGATCGGCTCCAGCGCGGCCGCGTGCTCGTCCGACCACAGGCCCAGGTCGTCCGGCGAGATGCGGCCGTCCTCGGTGACGGCCGTGGCCTCCAGGATCAGCATGGCGGCGCCGGACAGGGCCAGGTGGCCCAGGTGGATCATGTGCCAGTCGGTGGGAAAGCCGTCGCGTGCCGAGTACTGGCACATGGGAGCGATGACGATGCGGTTGGGCAGGTCGAGGGGACCCAGTTTGATGGGGGAAAACAGATGGCTCATGAAAGACTCCCGCTTGATACGAAACGGCCAGTCTAGCGCCCGCGCAGGAATCCTGCTGTCGATGCCTGTACGCAGGGTGGACACGGGGTGCCCACCGTCCTGCTATCGATCGACCTTCACCACCATGATCCCCGCCCGCAGCCCGACCCGCACGTCCGGATTCGGGAACACGACGAACTCCTCGTCGTGCTGCACGGTGTACACGGTATCGCCATCGGTGGCGATGACGTCACCCTTTTTCAAGGGCGTGAAGTTCTCGGTATCGCGCCCGAACGCCATGCGGAAACCGTCGGACAGCTTCATGATCGAGCGCGCCGTGTCGAACACGAGCGGCGCCGGCCCCATGCCCGACGTATCGCTGCGCAGCAGCCCGTGCAGCGCGTCCGCCATCGCGGCGAACTGCGACAAATCGTTCTGCCCCAGCGTCCCGATGCGCCCCAGCTCCAGCGTGGACGAGGCGGCGCCGTGGTGCTGCGCCGTCCAGTAGCTGTAAGTGCCGGCCGAGGCAGGATTCATGATCACGGCCTCGATGCCGCCCCTGCCCAGCCAAGCGATCAGGCGATCGCGGGCGCCCTCTTCGATCAGCTGCGGCACGATCGCGAAACGCGGATAGCGCGAGCCGCGGATCGCCGTGTGCAGGTCGAGGTGCCAGCGGCGCGGCCCGCCGCCGTTGAAGAAGGCGGCGGTGGCCGCGATCAGCGCATCGGCGCGGCCGGCCTCGAAGGTGCCGGCCAGGTCGCCGCGCTCGCTGCGGAACATGCGGTTCAGGTCGGCGTCGATGAAGCGCTTGCCCGCCGCGATGGCGTCGATGTTCCCGACGCACAGCATCAGGTCCACCGCCAGGGCCGCGGGTTCGCGCGACAAGGCTTCGATCGCGTGCGCGACCATCTCGATCGGCCCGGTCTCGTCGCCGTGCACGCCGACCGACAGCAGCACGCTCGCGCGCTCCGGGGAGCGTGCGGCGGCGGTGACGGTCAGGACGCCGCTGGCGGGCAGCCCGACCGCGAAGCCGGCCGCGCCGAAGCGCGCGGCGACCTCGTCGAAATCGGCGCGGGCCAGGGCCCGCACCGATGCCGGCAGCGCGTCGTGGTTGGCCGCGCTCATGGCTCAGGCCGCCAGGCGTTCCGGGCTCGCGCCTTCCGACAGCGCCCAGACGTCCAGCATCGCCTGTTCGAGGTCGGTCGGCTGCGCATAACCGGTCAGGCCCATGGCCCCCACCAGTTCCTGCACGGCCGCGCCCATGTCGCCGCCCTTGCTGCGCTCCAGCGCCAGCAGCAGCAGGCGCTGCTGCGTGCGGCGCAGGGCCTGCAGCGCGTAGTTGCGCAGCTGTTCCTGCGACTTGCCGGCGGCCGGCAGCTTCAGGCCGCGCTCCAGCGTGTCGATGCCGGCCTGCTGGCGCAAGGCCATGCCGACTTGCAGGAACTGCGCCAGCGACATGCCCTGCGGACGCTGCACCGACACCGCCGCGAACAGGAAGGCCGCCAGCGACTCGATCGTGTCGACGGTCTTCCAGGCCTGCGCGAACGCCGGCGACAGGGTGCTCTGCATGTCGGCCTCGGTACGCGCCGGCAGCAGCTTCGCCACCTCGTCCGGGGTGCCGAACAATGCCGACAGCTCGGCCATGCCGCCCGCGCCGCTCTGCTCCGCCGGCAGCGACAGCACGCCTTCGATCACGGTGCGCAGCATCAGGCGGGTGCGCGCGTCGACCTGTTGCGAGACGTCGCGCGGCACGGCCAGGGCATCCGCATCCAGTGCGTCGAACACCGGCGCCAGGTGCAGCGCGGCCCAGGCCTGGCCCCACGCGGTGACGACGGCGGTGTCGTCGATGCGGTGTTCCAGCGCCAGGTCGCGCAGCATCAGCGGACCGCAGCGGTTGACCGCCTCGTTGGCCAGCACGGTGGCCAGGATGGTGTTG
>DAMAFT010000718.1:0-2721 GCA_031995805.1 Massilia sp. | reverse complement strand
GACGTGCAGCTGGCCCAGGCCGGCCTGCACGTGCGCTTCAAGTTCGACGGCAAGGGCCAGATCGGCATGAACGACGGCGAGGCCTCGGGCGGCCAGCAGGTCATGAAGTCGCTGGTCCTGCTGATCGGCCTGCTGAAGTCGGAAGAGGGTTCGGGCGGTTTCGTGTTCATCGACGAACCGTTCGCCCACCTGGACATCCGCAACATCCAGCTGGTCGGCGAGTTCCTCAAGAACACCGACGCCCAGTACCTGATGACGACGCCGCTGACCCACAACACCGACGTCTACGACCCGTCCGACCTGACCCTCATCACCAGCAAGAAGAAGAAGGACGTGCAGTGGGCGCAGCCGATCTTCGTGCTGCAGCGGCGCAAGGAAGGCGAGGAGCCGAAGGCGGCGTAAGACCGCCCATGCATCGACCGGCCGGCGGCCGGCATCCCCGCGATGCCGACCGTTTTCACGCCGGCATGGCCGACGTCAGGGCTGCTGCGCACGCACCAGTGCGGGAAACTCGGCAACGAGTCCGTTGCGGGCCCATTCACCCGTCGTGACATCCCTGGGCATGCCATCGTCGCCGCGCACCAGGCGTGCGAACGCGAGGGTGCGCCCTTCTTTGGTGGCCCAACCGACATACCAGCCGAAGCCGCTGGCGGCGCCGGTCTTGCCGTGCACGTCCCAGCCGTCGGCGATGGTGCCGAACGCGGTGAGCCTGGCCGTCATGGCGTAGGCATGCGCGCTGACGCCCAGTTCCCGGTGCAGCAGGCGGCGCAGGAACGCGACCTGCTCCAGCGGCGAGATCGCCAGGGACGAACCGATCCAGGACAAGGTGAGCCCGTCATGCCGCGCGTCGCCCGCCACGTCCGCATTGCCGTAGCCGAAGCGCCGCGTGTAGGCGGCGAAGCGCTCCATGCCCAGCGACAGGGTGACCTGCTGCGAAAACCAGACGACGGAATTGTGCATCCACTTGTCCGGATCGGTTTCCTGCTTCCAGGAAGCGCGCCAGTCGACGTAGCCGGCGCGGTACGGCAAGGCCGGCGTGTGTTCGTCGACCAGGAAGCCGGCGTCGTATCCCATCAGGCTGATGGCGATCTTGAAGGTCGATGCCGGCGTTACGCGGGTGCTGCAATCGCCCCGGTGGACCAGCAGGCGACCCGTTTGCGCATCGGCGACGACGGTGCAGATTTCGGCCGCGGCCGCGGTGGACATCCAGGCGAGGGCGCAGCACAGCAGCGCCGCAGGTTGGCAGAACGTGGAGGATTTCATGGATTCGGATGCGTACGGTTCAGCACGATGTGTGACTGGCGACGCAATCGTGCGACAATTGTCGCATAGGCGCAAGCCGACCCCATGCCCTGTTGCGCTCACCCGGCCAGGGCCTTCATCAGGTACGCTGTGTCCCTGCGCAGGATCGATTCGTTGAACCCCAGCTGCACCTTGCCCTCCTGGACTTTCCCGACCCGCACGTTGGCCGTGCGCAGGCGCTCCTCCAGCCCGGCCAGGCGTTGCGGCGCGATTTCCAGCACCGCCAGGTTGCTGCCGTCCTCGATCCGCCGCACCGTGAAGCCGGACGTGCGCTCCAGCCCCGCCAGCAGGCGCTCTCCCGCCGCGCGCACCGCGGCGAAGCGCCGTTCGGCGCCCTCCAGCGCATCGAGCGCCGGCAGGGCCGCCTGCCAGCCGTGGTAGATGGTGCCGCCGAACAGGTGGCGCAGCGCGCGTGCCCTGGCCATCAGCGGCTTCGGCCCGGACAGCACGCCGCCGAACGGCGCGCCGAGGTATTTGTAGAGCGACACGTAGACCGTGTCGAAGTGCGCGCAATAGCCTTGCACGTCGAAGCCGGCCATCCCGGACATCAGCAGCAGGCGTGCGCCGTCCAGGTGCATGCCGATGCGCTTTTCGCGCGCGCGGCGGGCGATGGCGGCCACCAGCTCGGGACGCAGCGTCGCGCCCTGGGCGCGGCGCACCGGGCTTTCCAGCGCGATGGCGCCGACCTTGATCGGATACGGGCCGACCTCGGCGCGTTCGATCGCGGCATCGATCTCGTCCGGCGTGGGCGCGGCGCGCCCGGGCGCCAGCGCCACCAGGTTGATGCCGCTGAGCGTCGTGACCGTGTTCGACTCGTCGCGGTAGACATGGCTTTCCTGCTGCACCAGCGCGTGCTTCGCCTCGCCGCACAGCAGGCGCAGGGCGACGTGGTTGGCCAGCGTCCCGGTCGGCATGAAGACCGTGTCTTCCTTGCCGAGCAGGCTGGAAAACTTCGCTTCCAGTTCCGCCACGGCGCCGCCGGCCAGGTAGCCGTCCACCGGTTTGGCGTGCTTGTCGAGCAGGGCCTGCAGGCGCGCCGGCTCGCGCGCCGGGTTGCGCGGCAGGGCGTCGCCGGCCAGCAGGACCAGGGTGTCATGGTCGACGTCGGTGGCGGGGGCGGCCGGGGTGGACGGCGGCGCGCCGTATTGGGCGTGGGCGGCGCCGGCCGCGAGGCCCAGCGACATGGTCGGTATGGCGCCCAGGAAGCCGCGGCGGTGCAGTGTCATGTAGTCTCCCGTTGTCGTGTCGGCAGCATGCCGTGCCGTCACGTATGGATGTGCGCGGCGAGCCGGGCCCTTCGTGGCCATCGGCCAGTATATGCCAGCGAACGGAAGAGAAACGGCGGAACAGCGGATGTTCAGCCCGGCACGGTGGCAATGGCCGGCGCGGCCGTCGTCTCTGCCAGGGTGGCGCCGTCGG
>DAMAFT010000717.1:0-2722 GCA_031995805.1 Massilia sp. | reverse complement strand
CGTCAGCGCCGCGGACGGCAGCTACCGCTTCCCCCTGGTCGCGCCCAGCCTGTACAAGATCAAGGTCGTCGCCCCGACCAACTACACCTACCCATCGAAGGTCGAACCCGGCAAGCTGCCGTCGAACCGCGACATCCACCTGTACGGCTCGTTCGGCGGCGAATTCACCGTCAGCCTGGAAACCGGCGCCGTCAGCATCGACCTGCCGCTGGACCCCGTCCCCGGCCTGCTGTACCTGGAAAAGATGGCCTCGCGCTCGAGCGCCGAGATCGCCGACTTCGTCGACTACACGATCCGCGTGCACAACAGCGGCGACCAGGACCTGGACGGCGTGGCCGTCGACGACGCGCTGCCGGCCGGCTTCCGCTACGAGCCCGGCACCCTGCGGCTGGACGGCGCCGTGCAGGCGGATCCGTCCGGCAACGCCGGCAAGCTGCACGCCGAAGTCGGCACCGTGCCGGCCGGCGGCGTGGCCGTGCTGCGCTACCGCGTACGCATCGGCGCCGGCGCGCTGGAAGGCGACGGCATCAACCGCGCCGTGGCCAGCAGCCGCGCGCCGCTGGCCATGGTCAGCAGCGTGGCCGCCGCCAAGGTCAAGGTGACGGCCGGCGTGTTCAGCGAAAAGGGGGTTATCGTCGGCAACGTGTTCGCCGACTGCGACGGCGACGGCCTGCGCGGCCCGCGCGAGCCGGGCATCGCCGGCGTGCGCGTCTGGCTCGAAGACGGCAGCTGGTCGCAGACCGATGCCGAAGGCCGCTATAGCTTCGCCGAGGTGCGCCCGCGTACCCACGTCGCCAAGCTGGATGGCGCCACGCTGCCGGACGGCGCCGAGCTGCAGATCACGTCGCAGCGCAATGCCGGCGACCCGGGCAGCCTGTTCGTCGACCTGAAGGATGGCGAGCTGGCCAAGGCCGACTTCGCCGTGGCCGGCTGCAGCGCCGACCTGCGCGGCGCCATCGAGGCACGCCGCAAGGCGGCCCGCAGCGCGCTGGAAGCGGCCGCCAGGCTGGCGGACCAGGCCACGACGGCCGCCGCCCAGGCCTCCGCCGGCCGGCCGGCCGCCGGCGCCGCCGGTGCCGCTGTAGCGCTGGACCAGCTCGACAACACCCTCGCCTTCGTCGGCCTGGACGACGGCGCCGTGCTGGCCCAGGCCCAGGCCAACGTCCGCATCAAGGGCACCGCCGGCTCCGCCTTCACCCTGCTGGTGAACGGCGAGGCCGTGCCGGAAACCCGCGTCGGCCAGCGCAATACCGTCGCCAGCCGCCAGATGGAGAGCTGGGAATACGTCGGCGTCGCCCTGCAACCCGGCCGCAACACCCTCGAACTGCGCCAGAAGGACCAGTTCGGCAACGCGCGCGGCAGCCGCAGCATCGCCGTGACGGCGCCGGGCGCCCTGGCGCGCATCCGCATGACGCTGGAAAAGGACCGCGTCGCCGCCGACGGCCGCGCCCTGGCCCTGCTGCACGTGCGCCTCGAAGACGAGCACGGCGTGCCGGTCGCCGAACGCACCCCGCTGACGCTGGAAGCGGCCCGCGGCGCCTGGCTGCAGGCCGACCTCGACCCGCGCGAAGCGGGCCTGCAAGCCTTCGTCGAGGGCGGCAGCGCCGACTTCGCCCTGCGCGCCCCGCTCGAAGCCGGCGACGTGGTCCTCCGCGCCGCCAGCGGCGCCGTGCAGGAGCAGGCCGGGGTATCCTTCGTGCCCGACCTGCGCCCGCTGGTCGCCGCCGGCGTGGTCGACACGGCCATCAGCCTGAACAACGTCAAGGGCAACGTCACCGATCCGGTGCGCTCCTTCGACGGCTTCGAGGATGCGCTGCGCCACTTTTCGAAAGGCAACACCGAGATCGGCGGCCGCGCCGCCATGTTCGCCAAGGGCAAGGTCGCCAACGACACCCTGCTCACCATGGCCTACGATTCGGACAAGGTGTCCGAACAGGTGCTGTTCCGCGACCTGGATCCGAACGCCTACTACACGACCTACGGCGACGACGCCCAGCGCGGCTTCGACGCCCGGTCGACCAGCCGCCTGTACCTGCGCGCCGACCACGACAAGTCATACGTCATGTTCGGCGACATCACCCCGCCGGGCGCCACGCCGGCGCGCAGCCTGGGCGCCTACAGCCGCGCCCTGACCGGCCTGCGCCAGCACGTCGAAGCGGGCAACCTGGTGGTCGATTCCTTCGCCAGCCACGACAGCAGCCGCCAGATGGTCGAGGAAATCGCCGCCAACGGCACGTCGGGCCCGTACAACACCGGCAGCGGCGTGATGGTCATCAACAGCGAGCGCATCGAGATCATCGTGCGCGACCGCAACCAGACCGGCACGATCCTGTCGCGCAAGGCGCAGCAGCGCTGGGTCGACTACGACATCGAGCCGCTGACCGGCCGCATCCTGTTCCGCGCCCCGGTCGCCAGCCTGGACGCGGACCTGAACCCGGTGTCGGTGCGCATCAGCTACGAGATCGACCAGGGCAGCCCGCGCTTCTGGACCGCCGGCGTCGCCGCGCAATACAAGTTCGGCAAGGTCGCCGAGATCGGCGGCGGCTGGGTCAGCGACCGCAACCCGGCTGCCCCGGCCACGCTGGCCAGCCTGAACGCCACCGTGCGCCCGGACGACAAGACCACCGTGATCGTCGAAGGCGCCCGCATGGACAAGGCCGGCGTCGATGGCAACGCGGCCCGCTTCGACGCGGTGCGCGTGGATGGAAGCTGGAATCGCGCG
>DAMAFT010000716.1:0-2722 GCA_031995805.1 Massilia sp. | reverse complement strand
AGCCGGCCGGCAGGCGCGCCAGCTCCAGTTTGCTGACCAGCAGGTGGTTCAGCGCCAGGCCGAGCGCGACACCGCCGAACACGCCGGCGCTGGTGATCATGAAGTTCTCGAGGATGAAGTAGCGCAGGATGTCGAGCCTGCGCGCGCCCAGGGCGCGGCGCACGCCGATCTGCTTGCGCCGCTGCGTGACCCACAGGCTGGCCATGCCGACGATGCCGGAGGCCGTGATCAGGAGCAGCAGGCCGCTCACGGTCACCAGCATCCACTGCAGCGTGACGTCGCCGCGGTAGCGGTTCGTGCGGTTCTGGTCGGTCGTCTCGAGCTGGAGGATCATCGGGATCGCCGAGGACTTGCGCAGCGCGGCCTCGGCTTCCTTCATGACGCGGTCGCGCTGGCCCGGCTCGGCGCGCACGGCGTACAGCGAGCCGCGCCCGCCGCCGTACAGGCGGAACGGGATGATGACCGAGAACATGCCGCGCTCGTTGGACTCGGCGTGCGCGCTCATCAGGTTGTCCACCACGCCGACGATGCGCGAGGGCCGCGCGTCGGCGCCGGTGCCGAAGTACAGGGTCTTGCCGATCGCGCTGGCGCCCGGCCACAGCTTGTCCGCCAGCGGCTTGCTGACGATGACGCCGGGAGCCACCTTGTCGTCGGTGGTCTCGTTGACGTCGACCAGTTCCGGCGCCAGGAATTCGCGGCCCTCGACGAGCGTCAGGCCCAGGCCCTTGACCAGCGAATCGCCGGACACGTAGGTCGAGACGGCGGCGCTGGGACGGTCCTGGCGCGGGTCCAGCGCCACGCTGGTATTGCTGCCGCTGCGCGACAGCGGCATCTGGTTGACATTGGCCACCGCGGCCACGCCCGGCACGGCGCGCAGCACCTCGGTCTCGCGCTTGATGGCGGCCAGCTTCTGTTCCGGTGTATCGTTGCCGAGACTGCGCACCGAGATGCTGAAGACGGCGTGCTCGTCCGCCAGCCCCGAGGGGCGGGCGGAGACGGCACGGCGTTCCTGCACGATGTGCAGGGCGTTGGCGAGGATGGCCAGGCTGAGCGCCACCTGCAGCGCGACGAGGATCGGGCCGGTCTTGTTGCGCAGTAGTGCGGAAAGGATGGGACGGATTTCCATGGTGTGCTCCTTACTGCGACTTGAGTTGGATCGCCGGGGTGACCTGGCAGGCGCGCCAGGTCGGCAGCAGGCCGGCCACGATGGCGGCGCCGACCGAGATCAGGAAGGTCAGGCCCAGCATCTGCCAGTCCATTTTCGCGAGGTTGGCCATCGACTTGCTGGTCATCCCGATCAGGGCCAGCGCGCCGAACGACAGCAGCAGGCCGAGCACGCCGCCGACCAGGCCGACGACGGCCGTCTCGACCAGGAACTGGCGGAAGATCTCGGCGCGCGAGGCGCCCAGCGCGCGCCGCACGCCGATCTCGGAGGCCCGCACCGAGAACTTCGCCAGCAGCAGGCCGACGGTGTTCACGAGGCACAGCACCAGGAAGCCGAACGCGAGCCAGGTCTGCAGCTTGCTGTCCTTGCCGACGATGTGGGTGAATTCCATCCATTCGGGGATGTCGAACACCAGGTTCTTCGCATGGCGCTTCAGGCGGCCCAGCTTGCGCTGCTCGTCGCCGTAGTTGTCGAGCCAGGACTGCAGGTCGCGGCGGTCGCCGGCCGAGGCCATCTCGAACCAGGGCGTGATCCACGTGCATTCGGACGCCAGGCGCGCGGCGAAGCCGGGGCCCAGCGACGAGGTGCAGTTCATGCCGCCGTTGTGATCGGTCTCGTGGCGGATGGCGCTCGCCAGCGGGATGAACATTTCTTCCTCGGTGCCGTAGGTGCTGCCACCCGAAAGCTGGTAGATGCGCGGCAGCATGCGCCACTTGTCGGCCACGCCGACCACGGTGAACGGGAAACCCATCAGGTTCAGGCGCTGGCCGACCGGGTCGGCGTTGCCGAACAGCTTCTCGGCCATGGCGCGGCCCAGCACGACCACGTCGGCGCCGCGCGCATCGTCGGCCTCGCTCCACGGCTGGCCGTGCAGGAAGGGCACGTCGAACATCGCGAAGAAGTCGCGCGTGGGCGCGATGCCGGACATGGTGAACGGCGGGATCTCGCGGCGCGGCGGCTCGGCCGGAACGGCGATGCCGTACAGCGCGGTGCGCCGCACGCCCTGGCCGCTCTTGAGGAAGTTCATTGCGTCCTGGTAGCTGGCCTGGACGTCGTCCGGTTCCTCGCCCGGGGTATAGCCGTCGAGCGGGCCGTTGTCGACCAGGGCCATGAACAGCCGGTCGCTCTTCTGCGGGATCGGGTCGCTGGACATCATGTGCAGGATGGTCAGCGTGGACATGCTGGCGGCCACGCCGACGGCCAGCGTCAGTACCATCAGGATGGTCAGGAAGGGATTGCGGCGCAGGCTGCGCACGCCCAGCTTCAGGTAATAGGCGAACATGGTTGCCGTCTCCTCAGGCGGTGGCGTGGGCGCCGGCATCCACCAGCGTGGGCGCCTTGCGCACCAGGTCCGACACCTGGCCGTCGACGATGTGCACGTTGCGGCTCGTGCGCACGGCCAGTTCCGGGTCGTGGGTCACCATCAGGATCGTGGTGCCGGCGGCGTTGATCTCTTCCAGCAGTTCCATCACGCCGCGCGCCATCTGCGTGTCCAGGTTGCCGGTCGGTGCCCGCCGCCGCAACCGTGCCAGGAACGCGCGGCGTACCGCGTCGTAC
>DAMAFT010000715.1:0-2725 GCA_031995805.1 Massilia sp. | reverse complement strand
GACTGACCATCGTGGGCTTCACCTGGCTGGCGGAAAGCGCCAGCGACCTGTTCGGGGAACTGCACCGCCTGGCCTGGTGGAGTCCGCTGCTATGGACGCCGGCCTGCGCCGCCGGCGTCGTCTGGGCCACGCGGCGCTTCGCGGCTGGCGCGGCCGGGTCCGGCATCCCGCAGGTCATGGCGGCCCTCGACCGCCGCGCCGACGGCGAGCAGCGCAACCTGTTCGTCTCGCTGCGCCTGTCGCTGGCCAAGATCCTGCTGACCTCGGCCGGCCTGCTGGGCGGCCTGTCGCTGGGCCGCGAAGGTCCGTCGGCGCAAATCGCGGCCGGCGTGATGCTGCAGGCGCGCCGCCTGATGCCCTGGGGCATCGGCATGCGTGGCGACGGCACGCCGGCGGTGGGCATCCGCGGCTTGCTGGTGGCGGGCGGGGCGGCCGGCATCGCGGCCGCCTTCAATACGCCGCTGGGCGGCGTCATGTTCGCCATCGAGGAGCTGGCGCGCTCGCCCGAGCACCGCAGCAGCGGCCTGATCATCGCCGCGATCGTCCTGGCCGGCCTGGTCGCCGTGTCGGCGCACGGCAATGGCGCTTATTTCGGCGTCATCCATGCGCAGCATGTCGGTAGCCAGCTGATCCTGCCCGGCCTGCTGCTGGCGATCGTGGCCGGCCTGGCCGGCGGCCTGTTCTCGCGCCTGCTGATCGCCTCGCTGTCCGGCGCCGGCACCGACCGCTTCAGCCGCCTGCGCGCGCGCCGCCCGGTGCTGTTCGCGGCCGCCTGCGGCCTGGCCGTCGCCGTCATCGGCCTGGTCACCGCCGGCGCCACCTTCGGCTCCGGCTACGGCTCCACGCGCGCGATGGTCGAGGACGGCGCCGCGATGCCCGTCGCGTATGCGCTGTTCAAGTTCCTGGCGACGTGGATCACGACGTGGTCCGGCGTCCCCGCCGGCATCTTCGCACCGTCGCTGGCCATCGGCGCCGCGATCGGCAACGATGTCGCGCTGCTGCTGTTCGGCACGCCGGCCCCGGCGCTGATCGCGCTCGGCATGGTCGGTTTCCTGTCGGCGGCCACGCAGGCGCCGCTGACCGCCTTCATCATCGTGATGGAAATGGTCGACGGCCATGCCATGGTGCTGAGCCTGATGGCCTGCGCGCTGGTGTCGTTCGCGGTGGCGCGCATCATCAGCCCGCCGCTGTATCCGACGCTGGCGCGGCTGCAGCTCGGGCGCCTGGCGCCGCCGCCGCCGCCGGCGAATCCGGAACCGGTACCGCCGCCCGCCGGCTGAGCCGCGCGCGCCTGCCGCAGCGCGGCGTGCCCTGTCGCGGCGGATTTGCTAGGATGGGGCATGCTGACACGCATTGCGCGCATCCGCCGCGCCCGGCCGCGGCTCCCGGCACCCGCCACGGTCCTTACCGTGCTCGCGGGCCTGTCGGTGACTGCCGCGCTGGTCGCGGGTATCCATGCCGCCGAGCAGGAACGCGCCCGTTCCGAATTCCTGCAGCGCAGCGAAGTACGCACGGCGGCGGTGATGCGCAGCTTCGGCGACGCCTTCGACGTGCTGCAGGCGGCCAATGCCCTGTTCACTTCGATGGGCGAGGTCAGACGGGACGAGTTCGGCGCCTTCGTGCGCCCGCTGCTGGGCAGCCACCCTTACCTGCGCGCAGTCTCGTTCCACCGCTTCGTCGCCGACGCCGAGCGCGCCGCCTTCGAGGCCGAGCGGGCCCGCACCTGGCCCGGCTACCGCATCAGCGAACGCCGCGGCGACGAGCTGTTCCCGGCGCAGCGGCGCCCGCGCTACCTGGTGGTCGACTATATCGAGCCGCTGGCCGGCAACGAGATCACGCTGGGCTACGACGCGCTGTCGTTCGCGCGCCAGGGCGCGACCTTCGCGCGCGCCATCGACGAAGGGCGGCCGGCCTCGAGCAGCCTGCTGCCGCTGCTGCAGCAGCGCGACCGCCTCGGCCTGGTGCTGGTGCTGCCGGTGTACCGGCGCGGCGCGGCGCTGCCCGACGCGGCGGCGCGCAGTGCGAACGCCGTGGGCGATACCGCCGTCGTGATCGACGTGGCGATGTTGGTCGGCAATACGCTGGAACATTCGAACCTGCTGGCGCGCGACGACATGCGCATCGAACTGTATGGCCCGGCCGACGGCGGCCAGCGCCTGGCCTACCGCCACGACACGCTGGTGCGCAATCCGCTGCCGGCCTGGCAGGCGTGGCTGGGCGATCCCGTGTTCACGGCGCGGCGCGGCTTCGACGTGGCCGGGCAGCGCTGGGAACTGCGCCTGGTCGGGCGCGCCGACAGCGCGGCGGGCGGCGTCGCGCCGCTGACGACGCTGGTGCTGGGCAGCCTGGCCAGCCTGTGCGCGGCGGCCTGGGTCCAGACCCGGGTGATGCGCACGCGCCGCATCGAGCGCCTGGTCGAGCGCCGCACGGCCGACCTGGCCGGCGCGCTCGACGCGCTGCGCCTGTACCGGCGCGCGATCGACGCCAGCGCCAACGCCATCATCCTCGTCAGCGCGACCCGGCCCGGCTATCCCATCGAGTACGTGAACCCGGCCTTCGAGCGCATCCGCGGCTATGCAGCCGCCGACATCGTGGGCCGGCGCCTGCTCGAGCTGGGCGAGAAGGAACCCGACCAGGCCGCCGTGGCCGAGCTGCGCGCCGCCATGCGCGGCCGGCGCGAGGGCCACGTCTCGATGCGGCTGCGCTGCGCCGGCGCATCGAGACG
>DAMAFT010000714.1:0-2728 GCA_031995805.1 Massilia sp. | reverse complement strand
TCCTTCTCCTACCTGAAGGAATTGCCGGCCGACGTGCTGAAAATCGACGGCAGCTTCATCGTCAACATCAATGCCCATCCGGCCAACGTCGCCATCGTCGAGGCCATCGTCAACCTGGCGGCCAACCTGGGCATGAGGACCATCGCCGAGTGGGCCGAGGACGCCGCCACGATCCGCACGCTGGCCGGGATCGGCGTCGACTACGTGCAGGGCTATGCGATCGCCCGCTCGCAGCCGGCGGAAAAACTGCTGGCGGCCAGCTCGTCGGCCAGCTTCATCCGTTCGGAAGAGGTGCTGCAACTGGTGCGCACGCTGGGCGCGCCGGCCAACGAGCCGGCGCTGCCGGAGTTCGCGGCGTCGCGCGACCGGCACTGACGCCGGCTGCAGCCGGCCCGTCGATCATCAATTGCCGATTCCCGCCAGGTGCTGCCGCGGCGCATCCTGCAGCAACTGCATGCGGCGCGCTTCCTTGAGCGTGGCGATGTCGCGCGACAGCACGGCGGGGCGGGCGGCCGCACCCTGCCTCCAGGCGGCGTGGCGCATGTCGGCCGGCGGCAGGACGTAGCGCTGCGGCGCCGGTGCGCTGGCGGGCGCGGACGCGCCGTCCGGCCCGGACGAGCCGGTATTCCCCGCAGAGCCCGAGCCGCCGTACGCCGCCGCGCCGTCCTGCGCCAGCGGGGTGGCGGACGCGCCGGCAGGGCAGGGCTGGTCGGTAAACGTCACGTGGCCTGCCGTGTCCACGCACTTGACGATGTCGTTGCCGGCCATCGCGGCAGGCGCCGCCAGCAGGGCGGCGATCAGCAGGCTCATTGAACGCTTCATGGTGTCCTCCCTTGGATGCGTCCATCCTGCGCCGCGTGTGCCGGGCGCTCCGTACGTTGCCGCACCCTGCAGGCTGTTCTGCCGAGTCCGGCACGCCTTGCCTGCAGGCTGTGCGACCAGGCTTACACGCGGGCGCGCCATTCATCACCCTGGCCGGCCCTTGCAGGCGCCGCCGCCGTCCCTATCTGTGCAGCGTATGTTCCTCGGTGTCGAGCGCACCGTCTCTGTCTCCTCCGGGCGCACGCCTGGATTTGCCGCCCGGCGCAGCGATGCGCGGGCGGCTTTTTCTCGCGCGCGGAAGAGGAAGGCGGGAAACGGAAACCGGAAGCGGGATCAGGGCGCCAGCGGCAGCGCGAACTGCAGCAGCAGGCCGCCGCCTTCGCGGTTGCGCACCGCCAGCTCGGCGTTGTGGCGGGTGATCACGCGCTCCACGATGGCCAGCCCCAGGCCGGCGCCGTTGGCCTGGCCGCGCGCGCTGTCCAGGCGCGTGAAGGGACGCAGCAACTGCTGGATCTGGTCCTCGGGCACGCCGCTGCCGTGGTCGTTGATCTCGACCACGGCGCGGCGGCCGTGGCCCGTCAGCCTGACCTGGCAGGCGATGTCGATCTCGGTGACGTCCTCGCCCGGCGTCTTGCCGTAGCGGCGCGCGTTCTCGATCACGTTGTTGATCACGCGGCGCAGGTCGGTCGGGTTGCCCAGCACGTGCACGCCCGGCTCCACATCGGCCGTGGCGCGCACGTCGGGCAGGCGCGCGGCCTCGCGTGCGCAATCCTCGAGCAGCTCGGACAGGTCGACCGTGGTGAAGGTGGCGCTCTCGGTGGGGCGGGCGAAGTCGAGGAACTGGCCGATGATGGCGTCCATCTGGGCGATGTCGGACTGCATGCCGTCGCGCGCCTCCTGCGACAGGTTGGCCATCTCGACCTCGAGCTGCATGCGCGCCAGCGGCGTGCGCAGGTCGTGCGAGATGCCGGCCAGGATGATCGCGCGGTCCTTCTCGAGTTGCTGCAGGTCGTCGACCATCTGGTTGAAGCTGCGATTGGCCTCGATGATCTCCTGCGATCCCTTTTCCGGCAGCGGGACGGGGCGCTTGCCCTGGGCGATCGCGCGCGCGGCGCCCGCCAGGCGCGACAGCGGCAGGTTCACCAGGCTGGAGATCAGCGCCGCGCCCAGCAGCGACAGGGCGCCGACCACGGTGGCCCAGCCGAGCCACTGCACGCGCGTCAGGTTGTCGAGGCGGTCGCGTTCCAGCATCAGCCAGTACTTGTCGCCGTCGATGTCGAAGCTGACCCAGAAGCCGGGCAAGTCGTTGACGCGGCGCGAGAAGCGCGTGTCGGGTCCCAGCTTGGCGCGCACGATGGCGGCGATTTCCGGCGTGAGGAACTGCGCCGGCGGCTCGACCTTGTCGGTCGGCTCCAGCGTCAGGATGCGGATGCCCTCGTTCGACACCAGTTCGAACAGCAGTTCGGTGCGCAGGTCCGGCGCCGAGTGGGTCAGCGCCGCCTTGGTGATGGTGACGACGGACACCAGCAGCTCGGCGGTCTGCTCGGCCTGCGGGCCGCGCTGGAACACGTTGATCATGCCGATCCACGAGGCCATCGACAATGTCGTCAGCAGGGACAGCAGGAAGAAGGTGCGCCAGAACAGGCCGCTGCGGATCCAGCCGAGCAGGCGCGGGACGGGGTGCGATTCGGCACGGGATTCCCGGCGCGCCGTGGACGTCGTGGACACTAGCGCGGCTGGCCTTCAGGGATGAACACGTAGCCCAGGCCCCAGACCGTCTGGATGTACAGCGGGCTGGAAGGATCGGGCTCGATCAGCTTGCGCAGGCGCGAGATCTGCACGTCGAGCGAACGGTCGAACACCTCGTATTCGCGGCCGCGCGCCAGTTCCATCAGCTTCTCGCGCG